>CAKROE010000013.1 GCA_934371915.1 uncultured Blautia sp.
GCAGGGCTACAAGGATTCGAACCTTGAACTGACGGAGTCAGAGTCCGTTGCCTTACCGTTTGGCGATAGCCCTTTATTGTTTTTCGCTTGCTCATCGCTCGCGACGAATGTTATTATATTACAGCCTTTCAAAAAAATCAACCCCTTTTTTTAATTTTTTTCAAAAAAATATTTCGTGCTGTTCTGCGGGAATAATGGTATAATAGATTAACCTTAAAGAAAAGGAGATAACAGATGAGAGCAATGAATCTGACCCTGCTCACCGATTTATATGAATTAACCATGATGCAGGGCTATTTTAAGAACCCGACCAATCAGACTGTAATTTTCGATATGTTCTATCGTGTGAATCCTTGTGGCGGCAGTTTTGCTATTACAGCAGGTCTGGAGCAGATGATTGAATATATTGAAAACCTTCATTTCAGTGATGAAGATATTGAATATCTCCGCAGCCTTCATATTTTTGAAGATGACTTCCTGGAATATCTGAGATCATTCCATTTTACCGGTGATATTTATGCGATTCCGGAAGGAACAGTTGTCTTCCCTCGTGAACCACTCGTTAAAGTAATCGCGCCGATCATGGAAGCACAGCTTGTCGAGACTGCGATCCTGAATATCATCAACCATCAGAGTCTGATTGCCACAAAGGCAGCCAGAGTCTGCTATGCAGCCCGCGGTGACGGAATCATGGAATTCGGTCTTCGCCGTGCTCAGGGACCGGATGCCGGCATCTACGGTGCACGTGCTGCAGTAATCGGCGGATGCGCCGGAACATCCAATGTCCTCACCGGCCAGATGTTCAACGTACCTGTTCTCGGAACGCATGCCCACAGCTGGATCATGAGTTTCCCGGATGAATATACCGCATTCAAAACCTATGCAAAAATGTACCCGAATTCCTGTACCTTGCTTGTTGATACCTACGATGTCCTGAAATCCGGTGTACCAAACGCGATCCGTGTATTCGAAGAAATGCGTGAGGAGGGCATCCAGCTCACTCACTACGGTATCCGTATTGACAGTGGTGATCTTGCCTACCTTTCCAAAGAAGCTTACAAAATGCTGGCTGCTGCCGGTTTTGACGATGCAACGATTTCTGCATCAAGTGACCTCGATGAATACCTGATTGACAGCCTGAAGACTCAGGATGCAAAAATCAATTCCTGGGGTGTCGGCACCAACCTGATCACCAGCAAAGATAACCCGGCTTTCGGTGGTGTATATAAGCTCGCCGCAGTCAAAGATGACGGAAGCAGTTCCTTCACTCCAAAGATCAAACTTTCCGAAAACACTGAGAAAGTCACCAATCCTGGTAACAAGACCGTTTATCGTATTTACAGCAAATCCACCGGCAAGATCAAAGCTGATCTTATCTGTCTCGCAGACGAAGTCTTTGATCCGGAGGAAACTATGATCATTTTTGATCCGACTGATACATGGAAAAAGACCAAAGTCCTCGGCGGCACCTATGAACTCCGTGAGCTTCTGGTTCCAGTCATCCGTGAGGGCAAACGTGTCTATACTTCTCCTGAAGTCATGGATCTGCGTGCATACTGCCAGAAAGAACAGAATACTCTGTGGGATGAATCCCGCCGTCTCGTAAATCCGCAGAAAGTTTACGTAGACCTTTCTCAGAAGCTGTTCGATCTTAAGAAAAACCTTCTTGAAGAAATGAGCGAAAAAGCTCTCGATTAAAAAGGCTTCATACTCCCCTCTCACCTTTCATATACTGGAAAATGAGGGGGGATTTTTATGATTACTGATTACACACGTCTTATCAATAAAGAGTATCCACTTCCACCGGACTATGTGCCACCGGATCTGATCGACATCGGACTTCCATTTGACTGTGCTCCCGGCAATCCCAAAAGACTTCTCGAAAAAAGGACTGCATATGCTGCCAGAGAACTGATCTGTCGCAGTCAGCACGAGGGAATCAGTCTGTGCTGTATCTCCGGTTACCGCTCCTATGACCGCCAAAAAGAACTTTTCCGTGGCAGTTCCTATGTTGCAGCTCCCGGTACCAGCGAACATCAGAGCGGGCTTGCCCTTGATCTTTCCAGTCCATCCGTACAGATGGAACTTACAGAAAAATTTGGAGATACTTCGGAGGGACGTTGGCTTGCCTCCCACGCACCTTTTTATGGATTTATCCTTCGCTATCCTCTCGGAAAAGAAGACATTACCAGGTATCCTTATGAACCCTGGCATATCCGTTTTGTCACCCGAACCCTGGCCATCTACCTTACAAAAACAGGCATGACACTGGATGAATACTATACTATTCAAAAAAAGGACTGCACTATGACAGTTTAACGCGTTAATTTACTTTATTTTTTTGAGATAACGTGTTATACTACTGTTCAAAGCTGATAAAAACACAGTATATGTGTGAAAATATCCATGGAGGAAACAATTATGTCTATGAAAACCAATCACCAGCTTCCGCTTCCGGAAGTGTTGAAGCAAGAATATCCACTCAGCAAAGAGCTGCAGAAAGCCAAGCTGCTTCGCGATCAGGAGATCCGTCGTATTTTTACCGGCGAATCAGATAAATTTGTCGTTCTGGTCGGCCCTTGTTCCGCAGACAACGAAGACACGGTCTGCGAATACGTCAATCGTCTCAAAAAAGTCGCTGACAAAGTATCTGACAAGTTAATGATCATTCCAAGAGTCTATACCAATAAACCACGTACTACAGGTGACGGCTACAAGGGCATGCTTCATCAGCCGGATCCTGATAAAGCTCCGGATCTTCTTGCCGGCATCATCGCAATCCGCAAGATGCACATCCGTGTGCTTAAAGAAACCGGTCTTTCCTCAGCAGATGAAATGCTTTACCCGGAAAACCGAAGCTATCTGGATGATGTGCTTTCCTATGAAGCAATCGGTGCACGTTCCGTCGAAAACCAGCAGCACCGTCTGACCGCAAGCGGCATGGACATTCCGGTCGGCATGAAGAATCCGACAAGTGGTGACCTGTCCGTTATGCTTAATTCTGTAATTGCCGCACAGCACCCACATCACTTCATCTACCGTGGCTGTGATGTAGAAACCAGCGGAAACGAACTTGCACATACGATTCTCCGTGGTGGTGTCAATAAATACGGTCAGACCATCCCTAACTATCATTATGAAGATCTGATGCGTCTTTATGACCTGTATGGCAAAAAAAATCTCAAAAATCCGGCTGTCATCGTGGATGTAAACCATTCCAACTCCGGCAAGCAGTTCAAAGAACAGATTCGTATCGTAAGTGAAGTGCTTCACAGCCGCAACTACAATCCGGATCTCCGCAAACTGGTTAAAGGTGTTATGATCGAAAGCTACCTGCTTGAAGGCAGACAGGACATCAGTGACCACATGACTCCGGGATGCTCTATCACCGATCCGTGCCTCGGATGGGAAGATACCGAACGCCTCATTTACGAAATTGCTGAGAAATGTTAACTTATTTTCAATAAACTCCCTGTTATCAAAAATGGAAGACTTTCGGTTCTCCGAAAATCTTCCATTTTTATTTTTATTATTATTTTATGATTCCATCTGCCGTCCGAGAAACCCGGCTGCCGTCTGTACGAGCATTTTTTCCGGATTCCCGAACTTTTCTCCATTGCCTTTTCCGATCAGTGATACTGAACCAATCGCATCTCCGTCGCAGATGATCGGCTGTACAATCACTGCTCCCGCATTTTCTTTCTGGTTCTCGACCAGAGATATTTTTCCGCGTTCCCCAGAATGAAAACAACGCATTTCTCTGTCTGAGATTACTCTGTCCAGTTCCCTGCTGATCTCCTTACCGGCAAATTCCCTGCTCCTCTGCCCTGCTGCCGCCACCACCTGATCGTGGTCTGTGATACATGCGACCATTCCTGTCGCCTGAGCCAGTGCCTCGGCATATTCTTTGGCAAAAAGATTCAATTCTCCGATAGGCGAATACTTTTTCAGGATGATTTCGCCTTCTTTATCCGTAAAAATCTCAAGCGGCGTACCTTCCTTTATCCGCAATGTGCGACGAATTTCTTTCGGAATCACAACTCTTCCGAGATCATCAATACGGCGGACGATTCCTGTTGCCTTCATATTTTTTATGTTCCTCCTGTTGTTTTTCCATATTTATATCTTCACAAGTGTCGTTTGCTGTACCGTTATTATATGGAAAAACAGGAGAATTATGTGTAAAACTGTGAAATCGTTTTTAATGCAAGCGGATTGATGCCTGTCGGAATAGGATGCGGTTTTGCAATGTAAAATCCCTGAAGCAGATCCACTCCAAGTTCCAGAACTTTGTTGATTTCTTCCGGTGTTTCCAGACCTTCCGCAACAATCTTCATGTCACGTTTATGCGCATACGCAACAATATTTTCCACGATCTGCTGCTTATCCGGATCCGTATCAATGTCACGAATGATCGAAAGATCGACTTTAATATAACCCGGTGCCAGATCAAGAAGGCTTTTTTCATTACTGTAACCACTTCCATAATCATCCAGTGCAAAGACGCCATTGAATGCCGACGCATTTTTCTTGTGCTGCAGTGCGTGATAATCCAGTGATTCTTCCTCTGTGATTTCGATGACAAGCTGCTTTGCCAGATCTTTAAAACGCCGTGCAAATTCTTCCTCGTCTTTTCTGTCCATATGCTGGCTCGCAATGGAATTTACAAAGAGAAGTGCATCTCCCTTTATCAGATTCTTTTCTTTCAGTTCTTTGAATTCCTGTGTGGCGTGGAATAATGTCATACGCTCAATTTCACGCAATGCACCTTCTTCACGTGCAATTTTCATAACTACATCCGGGCTCTTCAATATCGGAAGTTCTGATCGCATCAGAGCCTCATAAGCTTCAATCTCACCGGTTTTGGCTGAAACAATCGGCTGGAAGTAGTACGTAACCAGTTCTTCTTCCACAAAACGATGAAATTCACGCCGAATCTGACTGTCACGAAATTCTTCTTCGTAAATATCCTGATTAAACTCTGCAATTTTGCCTTTTTCTGTCTTTTTGACCTGATACATGGCAAAATCCGCATGTTTTCTCATAACTCCCAGACTGTTACTGTCCTCCGGATACCATGCCACACCACCGGAAATACTTAAATGCAGCTTCTGGCCATTCGGCAGGCGAATGACCTTTCTTTCGATTGCTTTTCTCAACTTATCGAGCTGGTAACGAATCTCATCCTGACTCTTATATCCATGGAATAAAAGATTAAACTCATCACCGGAAATATGCGCACTTAACGTTCCTTTCGGTGTGCCTTCTTCCAGGCAACGTCCTGCCTGACGGATATATTCATCGCCCCAGTCATGACCAAATGTATCATTTGTATACTTGAGGTTATCCAGATCCATCATAACCAAAGCAGCATGGCCGATCTTGTCCGGATGACTGAATATTTTTTCACTTTCCCGTTTAAATGCACGACGGTTATGCAGACCGGTCAGTGCATCATAATCTCTTTCATGTTCGATTCGGAGACGTTCCATCATAGCAGTTGTCACGTCTTCCACCAGGCCAACCTGTACCCAGCCTTCCATTTTCACTTCCATTCGTACATAACGAAGACCTCTCTTCGGAAGCCGGACACAGTAAATATTTGTATCACCTGATTCTGATTTGAAGAAATAATTTTCTGTAAATTCTCTCAGTATCTTTCGAAACTCGTCGAGATTCAAAACAGCATCTGCACTAAAAGGCGCTCCTATCACGGCAAAGAAATTTTCTGTAAAAAATACACTTCCTGTATCAAACCGAATCTCATATCCACCGATCTCCACACTCGCCATTTCCATAATACGCAGGAATTTCGTAGAAGTGTTCAGGACATCCTGACTGAGCTGTGTAATCGCATCAGAAAACTGATCCAGTTCACGGATTCCTGTGCCGGAAAGTTTCGGAATCGTATTTCTGCTTCCCTGTGCTTCTGCCACTTCCTCTGAAAGTTTTGCAATCGGACTTGCCAGACGCCGACTGATAATATAACTGCATACCACACCAACCAGCAGCGTAATCAAAATTGTCAGATTCAGCATTGCAAAAACCTGATTTCCAAATGCATAGAGATTTTTTTGCTCTACTGCACCAATCAGCATCCACTGTTCTTTTGAAAATGGCGCATTTTTGTTGTACAGTTCCAGCGGATATGCCGATACCATGTATTTCTTTTTGCCGGCATTCATTTCATAAATATTTCTGGAAAGCCGGTTCAACGTAATGTCTTCACCCACTGTACCTTTCAGTGTTCCTTCTTTTGACGATACATCTACAGATTTTACATTTACAGTATCTGAGTCCAGATCTTCTCCTGTCTCAGCCAGAATATACGTACCTGTATTATTATTCTGAAGTTCCGTATATGGAATCATCGTCTCCAGATAAGTCGTAAGCATTTCCACACCTATGACACCATATACTGTTCCATCGTCCAGAATCAGCGGAACAGAATATGCCACCACTGAACGGTCATCTCCCGGCAGAGTATACGGTGTACTTGTCCAGCGTCCGTAATCCACTGCATTTAGCTGTCCACCATCCTTATATGCTGCCTGAAAAACAGGATAAAGAATTCCCTCGGTTTTGTTATTTTTGAATTTTATTCCCGGTGTCCAGCCCTTGTCCGTAGAAATCCCAAGAGACTTAACAAGCTGCACCGGCGAACGCTCAAGCAGAAGATCATGATTTCTTTCGGAAGCGGCTGTCATCGGATCCAGATCTCTGATATAAATTCCCTGCAATACAGAATCTGTCTCACGTTCATCAAGATCATGTGTATTAAATATCACAAAAATACCATTGACCGACCTGTGGCGCAGCACATTGATAAGACTGTCACTGGTTTCTTCCATCAGAGATGCACAGGCTTTTTCATCAGAATCAAGTTTTTCAATATCCAGTCCTGATGCAATCCTGCTTTCTACAGCATTATTCAATATACCGGATATAGACGACAGATTTTGATTTTCTACCATAGTGGTTTCCAGATAATTCTGTCTGTTTTCCACCTGTTTTTTCAGAATATCCACAGCATTCTGGTTAAGCTGTTTTCCTACATTTCCAAAATACAACGTAGCCACTAAAAGGAACAATTCTATTATCAATACAATCAGCATTGCCTTAAATATTGACTGAAAAATCGATTTTTCTTTTTTCCTCTGTTGATGCATCCGGAAAAATCCTCCTTCTCCAGTTTCAGAATACACTAACCTTCATATGTCTGTAATTTTGTCAGCGTATCTTCATACCATCTGTCAAAATATTCTTCGGTCAGAAATTCTTCGGTTGCCGCTTCCATCGTCTGTCCGGCATCAATTCTTTCCTGAACAGCCTTTCTGTCCGCATCTGCAAGATCACTCATCGAATATTCCAGTACTGAACGGGCATCCTGCCCGCCTTCAAATGCCGGTGTTGTATATAATTCATTGATATTTACTGTTTCAACAGCTTTTGTCAGAACCTTATCCATAGATTTTGGAAGATCTGTTCCACCCTTTCTGATCTCAACCATATCGTTTGCTTTTTTGGTTACCGGAAGATATCCCGACCCAATAGAAAAGCTGGTATTGTTCTCCGGTTCTGTAAGATATTTCAAAAATTCAACGCTCGCTTCGATTTCTTCATCAGAGCCTTTCGTCACAACCATTCCGGCTCCCTGCTGTACTGCAACCTTTTTTCCTCCCTCAAACTCAGGCGGTGTAAGTACTTCCAATTCAATATCATGTGATTCTGTGTCACTGGTCATTACCTGTGTCGGGAAAAATGTGGCACTTGAAGTTGAACCCACATATGCCAGAATATTTCCTGTTTTAATATCATCACTGCGAAAACGACCGGATGCCGCAAAATATCCTTTTACATATGGAACATAATAATTATCCCAGAGTTTACGGACAATCTCTTTGTCAAAATTTAACGTCATCTTACCGTCTTTCACTTCAAAAAGATTTCCTCCAAGCTGTCTCGCACCTACAAACATATAATTTGCCATTGCATCTCTTCCAAACAGTGCCTTACCGTCATCTGGTTCTTCTGTCTGTTCATCTGTCCAGTTATAATATTTTTCTGAAGTCTCTACCAGCCCCTCTACGGTCTCCAGATCTGACTCGTCTGCACCGGTTGCCTCAGCAAATTTGTCCCAGTCCGTTTTATTCAGAAAAAGAAGTTCTGTAGATTTTGCAACCGGGAATATCTTAATACTGCCGTCACCGGAGAAATCACCTTCTTTTAAATAAGCATCTATATATTCATTTTTTTCTTCATCAGTCAGATAATCACTGAGATCGATCACCTGACCTGCCTGATCTAATTTATACGCAGTATCTGCATATGCAGAAAAAATATTCGGCATATCGGCCGCACCGACTTTTTCTTCGGCAGCATCCATTACATTTGATTCCAGGTCATTAACACTTCCCAGACTGGAACTTTCTACAATAATATTCTTTTCTTTACCTACGCTCTCATTAAAAGAATCTACCAGAGCATTAAATGCATCCAACTGTTCTCCGTTATAATAAGTCCATACCGTCAGGTTCACAGGTTCATCTGATTTTCCGGTCCCCGCCCCGCATCCTGTAAGCATTCCTGCAAGCATTGCACCTCCAGTCAGTACTGCAATTATTTTTTTCTGTTTCATCTTATCTCCTCTTCAGAACTTTCATATATCTTTACAATCATATAAGTTTTCAGGCATAACATGGTTTTATTGTACCATTTCATGAATATATCTTCAATAATGGTTTCCCTGCATTTTCTGCACAGACAAAGGGGCTGCCGCACTAAGTGCGACAGCCCCGTCAGTCTTATGTCAGATATTTTTTATCTGTTCTTTCTTCTTTTTTCCTTAAGCAGAAGAATTACTGCTGCCAGGGAAAGTAATGCCAGATACAGATTTGCTTCTGTCGGTGCAGAATCTCCTGTCTTTACAGCTCCGGAAATTTCTGCAGCCCCGTGCTCAGACTCTGAGAGTCCCGGTTCTTTCTCATTCTGTGAAGAAGGCTTTCTTTCAGGCTTTTCTTCAGAATCATGATTCTGCTTCTGTCCCGGTTTTTCTTCAGATGGCTTTTCAGCCCGGTAGCTGTTTACATAATGAACTTCACCATATGCCGAACCTATATCTACATTGCCACTGACATGGATCAGAAGTGGATTGTCACTGTAACCTGTATGACCATTGGAACGGATCACCAGATTGCCGGATCTTACATCTTTTCCAAAGATATCACCTCTCGCGATAATGTCAATGTTCTCTGCTGTCATTCCTCTGATTTCCATTTTGTCTGAAATATTATTCAGATAAATATCATCAGCTTTTGCTTTGATACTGTCCACATCTGTGTTCATTCTGTTTTCCGGTGTACCCAGACTGCCATTGATCTCTGCTTCCAAATGTCCGCCGCTGATCATGGAATCTGCCGTTTTACCGGTCAGATCACCGTCAACTCTGATCTGTACAGTACCGTCTTCTTTCTTTCCGTGGATTTCATCCACAATAAGATCTCTGTCATTTTCGAGATAAACATTATCTGCGCTTGCTTTGACTTCTGAAACACTGACACTGAATGGATTATCCGTTGTTCCGATGTCGCCATCCGCTGCGGACAGATCTGCTCTTTTTGCTTTAACTGCCGGAGCTTTCCCCGGAACATCTTTCAGATTTCCATCTACCCGAATCGTAACATCTCCGGTTCCGTTACTGCTGTTGATGTTGTCTACTGTAAGATCAGACGGTGATGTAAGAGAAACATCTCCTTCTGCTTTTATTTCAACAGTTCCACCAACTTTAACAGAGAGTCCATGGTCTTCTTTTCCTACTTCACCGTTGGATCTGATATCAAGATTTCCACCGGCGATAACCGTTGCAGTTTCCTCTTCCGCTTTCTTCTTAGCCTCTTCGTATGCAGCTTTTGCTTCCTTAAGTTCTTCCTCAGCTTTTCTTAATTTCTCTTTCAGTTGATTCAGTTCTTCTTCACTTGCTGCATATTCCTGTCTGGCTTTTTCTGCTTCCTCATGAGCTTTTGCATAGTTTTCTTCTGCCTCTTTACGGGCTTCTTCTGCTTTTGCAAGTTCTTCCCGTGCCGATTCAAGATCTTTTGCAAGCTTCTCAATGTCTCCGCTTTCCAGAAGTTCTTTTGCCGGCAGGAGTTCTTTCAGAAGTTCTTTTGCTTCCGCTTCTGTCAGCTCACCTTTTTCCAGTCTGTCCTGAATATCCTGAATTCTGTTCAGCATTTCTTCCACAGAACCTTTTGTATCCTTCAGATTCTGAAGCTGATCGCTCAGTTCAGATTTCTGTCCGTTCAGTTCGTCTCTGGAATTTTTCAGTTCTTCAAGCCGTTTCGTTTCTTCCGGTGTAGGATCTTCCTTTGCTTCCAGATTATTGATTTCCACTTCGATATCCTCAAGCGTCTGATCCGTGTCTGAAAGTTTCTTTTCAAGTTCTTTTTTAAGCTGATCTCTTGCTGCATCAACAGCTTTCTGAATCAGTTTCTCACGGTCTTTCTGAAGATTTTCCATATCCCGGATCTTCTGTTCCAGTTCAGCAGACTTATTCTGCGCTTCATCTTTTGCTTTTTCAGCTTCGGATTCTGCAGATTCTGCCTGATCTTTCTTATCACGAAGAGGTGGAAGAATCAGTTCTTCATGGACACGTTCATCTGTTTCTGCGGCATCTTTCTTCACCTGTGCTTTATCAACATCTGCTTTTGCATCTGCTGCTTTATCTGCCAGGTTTCCGTTTCCGTCGTATACACTTCCGTCTGCGTCCAGAACAAAATCTTTCTTTGTTTCTACCTGTTTCAGTGTAAGATCTCCGCTGATTTCACGGATCACTGCACTGTCTGCTTTTACAGTGAGAGTTCCATCTGTGGAGGTATCCACTTCGTATGGATTCTCTCTTGTTCCGACTTCATTTCCTGCGATCAGTGTGATGTTCTTTGCAGTTACTGCTGCCGGTTCATCACCGCGGTCGCCTTCAAGAATGGAACCACCTGCTGTTATGGAAGCATTTTCTCCGGCTTTCACTGTTTCGGCCAGTACATCTCCACCAGCTTCAAGAGCAGCATCTTTTCCGGCTTTCACTGTATCAACAGTAATGTTTCCACCTGCTTTCGCAGTTACATTTCCAGGAGCGGTAAGCTCATCTGTGTAAAGGTTTCCTGCTGCTGCAAGAGTAAGATCTCCTCCGGCTTTCGGTTTCTCTACATACAGGTCACCGGTTCCGCCGTAAGACTTCTTACTGCTGGACAGTGTAAGGTCTTTTTCGGCTGAAGCATAAACCTTTCCGGTCTGGCTGTCAGTCTGTGCATCCAGGCTGTTCTTTGCCTCCAGTCTGATATCTTCGATCGCATCTACAAGAAGCTTTCCTCTGATATCAACTGTGATCGGATCTGTTTCTGTACCAATACGCTTACCTGTAAGGCTGCTGTTTCCGTTACCTGCTGTGATATTTACCAGTCCTGCTTCTTTCTGATCCTCTGATCTTCTGTCAAGAATATCGGAATCCATATCTGTCGCGATCTCTACAGTTCCTTTTGGTGCTGTGATCACGCCGAGGCCGATGTTTCCTTCTTTTTCCTTTATCTGGATATTTCCTTCTTCGGAAGATGCATTCAGAATGCCTTCTTTCTTTGCATCAAATACCCAGTTTCCGGTATAGTCCACATAGCCGGATACGGTAAATTCCGGTTCCCATACAGTAACTGTGATCGGATTTCCGTTTTCATCTACAGTTTCGCTATTTTTCTTCACCATACTGAATGAAATTTTCGGATCTTCAAGTTCTTCTCCGTCTTTTCCTGTCAGAATTTTATCAGATACCTGATATTCTTTCTGGATCAGGTCTGTCAGGAGGCCGCTGATATTTTTCTTTGCTTCCAGTGTAATGTTGTTTGCAGTTATGTTGGCAATTTCTTCAGTCTCTGTACCATTCTGGTTAAGACCTATGATGCTTCCGCCGAGTGCTTTCACTGTTACATTGCCAAGTGCAATGTTTCCAGGGGTAAGGTCACTGCGGTTGGTCTCAATACGTCCGATATAAAGATCGCCGGCTTTCTGGATTACTGTAATATCTCCATAATTGCTGATATTGATTCCATCAGTAGTTCCTGTAGAAGTACCGATTTCAACAACCATGGAAACCGGATCTTTCGGTATGCCTGTCGGGCGTCCCGATTCAGCCGCTTTTTTCAGCTGTTCCAGAAGTTCTGCTTTCTTTTCTTCTGCAAGCTTCGCAAGTGCCTCTTCAACAGCCGCTCTCGCTGCTTCCAGTTCTTCTTCTGAACTGTCCTCAGACTCCAGAAGTTTTTTGTATGCCTCAAGTGCATCACTGATCTCTTCTGTATCCAGATCAACTCTGATATTAATCTGTCCGTCTTTGTCTTTTGGTTCAGAATTGTAATCTTCTGTCAGTCTGTAATGCTCTGCACCTCTGATAAAGGCATTTCTTACAGTAACGATCTTAAATGGTACATTTGATTCTGTTACATCAATCACCAGAGGAATTTCTCTGGATCCGATGTCTCCTCCGAAGGAGAAGGAAGAATCATTATTATAAACATCTTCGCCAAGAATAATTGTACTGGTCTTTTCTTTTCCGTCTTTCTGGATTTCTCCGAGAAGACTTCCTGAAAGATCAAGAACAACTTTGCCCTGTGCATTTAATGTTTCGCCAATAGTCAGGTTTCCTTTCTTCTGGTTTTTGTCTCTTGTTGTAACAATCAGTGATGCATGACTGCTGCCCGAAGAAGAAACATCTGCTTTTTTGACAGTTACGTTGCCGTCTGTGGCATTTACTTCTAATACAGCATTGTCTTTGAGACTTACATCATCCGTACGGATGTCTCCGTTTTCTGCTTTCAGCAGAATTTTCGACTGTGCATTTGCACTGACATTTCCCGTCTGGATATTTCCCTTTTTCGTTGTCAGCAGAATTTTTGACTGTTCACTTGCACTGACATTTCCCGTCCGGATATTTCCCTTTTTCGTTGTCAGCAGAATTTCTGACTGTGCATTTGCACTGACATCTCCGGAAACAATATCTCCGTCAACTGTGCTGACATCAAGTTTCGGCTTATCTGTACTTTGGGTTCCATTTACAGAGATACTGTCAAAGCTTACATTACCTTTGTTCAGGATTTTCAGAGTCATATTTGCATTGTCTCTGAATTCCATATTGGAAAATTCCACATTGCCTGTGCTGACTTTTATGTCTGCCAGTGCGTTGTCTTTGAGTACAGAATCTTTGAATAATACATTTCCATTGAAGTTCACATATGCGGTTCCTGTGAATTCGCCTTCATAGGAAAGATTTCCTTCAGCATCCTCAACTGCTTCTCTGCGGAAGATCACATTTGTGGTTCCGTTTTCTTTTGAAGGTGTCACTTCCATCGGTTTTTCAGAGTCACCATATCTGGTGGTTCCTTCACCTTTGCTCAGAAGAACAAGAAGGTCGGAAACGATTTTGATTGTTTCCTGATCACCTTTTACCTTAACAGTTCCGTTCTTCGGACTGGTGATCTCAATGATCACTTCTCCGCCCTCAACTTTGCCCAGAATGAGGTCTGTGTCATCTTCAAGATCAGCATAGATTCTTGCTGTATCTGCTGTCAGGCTGGACAGATTACCATCAGAATCAATGGTGCTGTTATCTGTCATAATATAAATTGCTTTATTATTTCTGACTGACAGTGGGTGTTTCACTGTGTTATTCAGAATAGAAAGAAGTTTCTGTTTTCCGTTGCTTAAACCAAAACCTTTTTCTGTGCCGTTTGCATCATCACGTGCCAGCAGATAATCACCATCTGCTCCAACATATTTATACTTCTCATCTGTCTTTGTAAGTTCCACCAGTGTACCGTCTTCGCTGTAACCGAAGTAGTGTGCACTATCATAGTTATACAGACTGTTTGCAGGTGGATCCTGATGAAGTCCGTAAACACTTGTGTAAACGTCCTGTGAAAGCTCCATCAGATAAGTTGCCGTTCCTTTTGAGATTGTTGTATTCAGTTTTCCGCTGCTGTCAACGGTATATTCTGAATATGCACGTTCTGTTGTGCCGTCTTTAGTTACTTCCACATACTGTGTGGATCCGTTTTCGGATTTTCCGGAAGAAATCTCATATACACGGAAAGTTCCGTCTGGTTTCAGATATGCTGCGATCTGGCCGGATTCATCCAGGAAAAGGATTGTTCCTGTCGGAAGACCGGAAGCATTTTTCATTGCTTTATCTACAACTCTCAGGTAACGGTCAATGATCGCATATCCGTTGCTGTCACGTGAAGCAGCAAACTGTTCTGTCGCATTCTTGAAGTAAAGATATGCACTGTTACTGCTGTCAGTATTTGATTTCTCGATCGGGCTGATGATGATCGTTCCCGGTATATAACCGGTTACTTTTGTAAAGGAGATCGAACGGTTTACCCTTGTTTCAAATCTTGCGTCCCGCTTGCTGGTGTAAGCACCTCTTGCCAGACGTTCCGCTTCTTCATCAGTAAGATAAACATATCCGTTTACTACCTCTACAGTACCGATATCATCACTTGCTCCGATAAATAATCCGGATTTCTTTCTGTAATACAGACTTCCGTCAGTAAATCCGTCAACTCTGTACTGCTTTCTTCCTTCTGCATCTGTCACATCTGTTTCGAGTACATATACTCTGTCACTGGAAGTGTCATATGCATAATGTTTTTTGCCGCCAGCCATTGTGTAATAAGAAATAAGACTGATATCATATCTTCCGCTCAATTCTTCATTAATGGCTGCAATAAGGTCTTTATCGACCTGTGGATTCAGAATGACAACACCGTTCTGAATGTGACTTCTGATCATTCCCGCAAGTGTGGAATTGAATGCATCTGTCACATCATCTCCGGTAAGCCAGCTTCCTGATCCGTCATTTTTCTGAAGAGAAAGGAATACCCTGGAGTAAACCAGATCTCCGTTCTCATCTTTTTTCTGCTGCATTCCAGGTGCAATTGCCACTGTTTCATTCATTCCTGGAGTACTTCCGGTATCTGTCGCATTTTCGTCCTTGCGGACTGCAACAAAACTGTAAGTTCCATCCGGGAACAGGGCAAGCACACGGTCAGTTATCAGCAGAATACCTTTTTCATCTCCGTCATTATCCAGGAAAATTACAGTCTTTTCAGTCTTCTTATAACCACCTTTTGTCTGATTTTTCAGTACCGTTACAGGTGCAGATGAAATGCGGATAAACAGGTTCTTCACTGTTTCATAAGCTGCATGTCTCTTCAAAAGCCAAATGCCTTCCTCTGCCTGATACCATTCACCGTTAGTCTGTTTCAGATCAAATGTGAACCAGTAGTCATTACCCAGCAGGTCTTTTCCTTTTACGTTTATTGTCCAGGTCTTTGTATCATCATCATCATATCTGTAATAGATATCTGAATCAGCGCTGTCCTGGTAAACTGTGTAGGAATCTGCTGCTTTCGTACCGTTCTGACTGTTTCCGGCTATCGAAGATGTTACCTCACTGCCGATTTCCAGTGCTTTATCACTGCTGCCTGCATTGATTTTCTCAGAAACAGAACCCTTCTCATTATAAACAGTTTCACTTACTTCTCTGTCGCCGTTATTTGTTTTCAGAGAAACCACAAACTTCCACGGTGTGTTATACGTTGTATATTCCAGAGTTTCGCCTGTGTAATTATATTTCTCTGTCTTTGTTGTCTTAGAAAGGGTTACAAGCACATCAACAATGATATTCGGTGTAACTTTTCCTTTCAGCTTAGCCATGATCGCATTGCGAATGGCATCTGCATATCCGGAAAGTTCTGTCTGTACACCGGCTCCTTTCAGTGCCGTTTCTACCATACTGGTGATGGCATTTTTGTTTCCAAGTGCATTTTTGACAGCTTTCTTTGCTTCTTTCAGTGACTGATTCAGTGATATTGTTTTTGCTTCCAGATCTGCTCTGTCATAAATGTATCCTTCCTTGAATTCATAATGACCGTCAGTTCCGGTTACATGTACCACATGGTATTTTGTTCTTCCTGCTTCCGTGATACTTTCAAGAAGAATCCAGCGTCCGTCTTTTGTCTCCATGATCGGTGTACCATTGACAACTGTATTTGTTCTTTCGTCCAGGAATACCTGCTTGTAGAAAACAACGATTCCATTCGGAAGCCGCCAGCCAAGTCCTTCTTCC
Source organism: uncultured Blautia sp. (assembly GCA_934371915.1). Taxonomy (GTDB): domain Bacteria; phylum Bacillota; class Clostridia; order Lachnospirales; family Lachnospiraceae; genus Blautia_A. The sequence continues at coordinate 16,169 of CAKROE010000013.1, forward strand.
AGACCTGATGACTCAATATAGGTTGTCGCACCATTCTGACCAATTTCCATATAGGCTGTGCCGTTTCTGAAGGTGATCTTCTGGTTAAATGTGTTTCCGCTCTCATTAATGGTAATGGTCAGATTTCCATTGGAATCTGTTTCCACCTTCATATTGGAGAGATCATAGATTCCGCCGCTGTAATCTTCAGATTTTTCATCATGAAGCCGGTTAATGATTCTTATAAGTTTCTTTGACACTCTGTCTACTACAACAGTTGCGCCATTTGGAAGAAGATAAGTGTCATACTTCGATGTCTGAGATACAAGGTATGCATCTGAAACAAAAGTGATGTCTTCGCTCATATTTACGAGCATTCCGTCATCTGTCAGCCAGAAATCTGTATTGTTGCCGTTTGCATCTTTGAGCTGTACTTTCTGGAAGGTTTTGCCCTTTGCGCCCGGCAGTGTCACAAAGTCCATTGCAGTTCTCGGAACAGAAATGAAGTAATCATCTGCTGAATCCGGTTTTCCTGCGCAAACCACCTTCGGTGCCTCAACACTTACATAAACAGTGCTGTCGGATCCTCCGATGATCTCTTTGAGATTGAGGGCTGCTTTTTCTCCGATGCCTTTCTTTGCATCATTCATCTGCTTCTGGGTCATCCACTCTCTTACCAGAGTAAGGCTGAGATAGATATCTCCGCTGGCTTTTACTTTTACTTCATTCGGACTTGCCGGTTTTGCAGATGCCATACCAGAGATTCCAGGATAACTGCTGATATCAAAGATATAGGCACGGAACGGATTCTTAATACCATCTCCGATTTTTCCTGCTCCGCTGATATACAGCTTGTTGGCTGCTACAAATGCCTTTCCGGAAGTCTTAAGTGTTCCGCCATTCATCTCGATGGTAAGAACGCCTTCGCCCAGATCTGTTTCTATAGAACCTTTTCCATCCGCATCAGAAGAGCCGTCTGCAAATGTAATATTGCCTTTTCCTTCTGTCCGGATGATAAGATTTGGTGTGTCTTCGCTGACCTGATAACTGAATCCGTCATTTCCTTCTGCTGATGTATCGATATCCGGTGCAAGAGCATTGGAATTTGACATCTGAATGTTTTTCAGAATCAGATTTTTGTCAGTGTGGTTTGTAATCTGTACATTTGGAAGATAGGAATTTGTAATGATTGTTCCTTTGCCGGAAAGATTACCGACACCTGCTTCCAGTCTGAGACTTCCCACATCATTGTTATAAAGTTTCTTAACAGTAATTGTATTTCCATCAGTTTCCAGGAACTTATCAGTCTTTTTCAAACTGTCTGTAAGGTCATCGTCAAGTCCTGTATATGCGATCAGTCCGTCAAAAATATCTACAAACATTCCTGCTGCACCACCGCCTACATGAACAGTTCCGTTAAAGATGATATTTCCTGCATTTTTGAATTCACCGGCTTCTTTTGCTTCTGCATCCGAATAAAGAATAACTTCTACAAGTTTGTCAACCCATTCAACAACTTTTTTCACAATCTTTTTGATCAGTTTTCCGATCAGCGGGATCTTACAGATCTTATTTATGATCTTTGTTACAACTGTCTTTACCTTGGTCCATACATAATTGACCACGGTATTTGCAACTGCTGTTGCGCTGCGGCTGATGACCTGTGTGGTAAGTTCCGGAGCGTCTGCTCTTACGGAAATATTCTTTCCGGCAAGTTCTGCGTTGGAAGTTACATTTACATTTACATTATTACCTCCGGTCACTGTTGATGTTGCATATACGTGTCCGGTAAATCCAACTACTTCTGCATAAGATTCACTTCTGATATTCTGATTTACTACAAGTGCCTCAACATTCAGATTTTCTGTTCCGCCGATCCATGCATTATCAACTCCTGTTGAAACATTGTTGTTTACATTTGAAGTTGCATAAGCCTCTGTTTTGGAACCTGCAGATGCAGTATAGGATTTTGCTTTTGCCAGGATTACCTGATTCTCAATATAAGCACCAATTGTGGTCACTTCACCGAGGATTCTGGTTTTTGCCCCGTTTTTGCTGATGTTTGTAACTACTGTCACATTGCTGTTAATGTTTGCTTCACTCTTGTTGGAACCTGCCGCTGCTGCTGCTTTTCTGTAAGCATCCGCATAAAGATCGGTATTTGCAATGGCTTTGATATCAAGTGTTCCATATCTGGCATCAATGTTTCCACCGTTTCCTACAGTTGCAGTTACTGTGGAATTGTAATTGATCTCTGCTTTCGGGCCACCGCCTGCATACACAGATCCGGAAGAACCGGTTGCAATGCTTTCAATGTGGCTTGTTTTGTCTTCTTCTGCGAGAAGTTCAATATTTCCGATCACAGAGGTAATATTTACATTATTACCTATTACAAGAGAGGTTTTTCTTGTTATATTGTTTTTACTTTCTACAGAACAGTTGGTTCCGCCGCCATAGGCCGCATCTTGTATCTGTGTCTGTGCATTTGTTTTTGTAACAGCCTTCGCCTGAATATTACCCCAGGCTTTCAGCACTGCACCGTCACCGATCTGTACAGATGAATTCTGACTCTCCACAGTATTTTCTGCTCTGGATGCTCCACCTGCAACCAGTCCCGCACTGAACAGTTCCACATTTGAGGTTTCAGTGATCTTATCTGTTGCAAGAACAAAAATATCATTTGTGGATTCTGCTTTGCCAAGGATTGCTGCCCAGGTATCTGTCTTTCCGGCAATAGTTTTTACAAGAAATACACCAAGCTTCACTGCTCCGATGCTCTTTGTTTCCGGAACCTTTGCCGTAATTGTCAGATTTGACTCTGCAGAGACTTTCAGACTGTGCACCGTATTTTCGTTTTCAGTTACTCCGTTGGCATATACTTCTGAATCTCTGCCAACATATGCTTTTGTTACTTTGCCGTTTGTGCCTTTGGCTGCTGTAGCTGTAACAATCACTGCATTTCCGTTTACAAGGCTGACCGTCACTCCCGGAACTGCTCCTGTTGCTGTTACTTCTGCTGTTCCATTTGCAAGGATATCAACCTTAAGTGCTCTGACAATGCTTGCGCCTGTCACATAAGCTTCTACGCTGTCATTAGAATCAGTGTAAACATTTACAATGTTCATTTCTGCCAGTGAAAGGCTGAAGTTCGGAGCAAGTGCCTGTGCATCTGTCTTTGATGAAGTATTTGCACTAATTGCAACTTTTCCTCTTGCTGCTTCAAGAACTCCATTATTCACATAAGCGATATTTACGGATTCTGCCTTTGCAGTTGCTGAAGATGCCTTTCCGTTAATACCGGAAACACTGATACCTTTTTTTGCACTGTTTCCACCGATCACGCCTGATGCATTTACATTCAGTACTGATTCTACAGTAATGCTTCCATTTTCGGAAACAATTCCTGTATAACCGGCTGAATTTTTGCCTGCGCCTTCGATATAAGCTTTCTGTTCTGCTTTTACTTCGGAAGTTACAACATTGACTGCCACTGCCACTTCGCTGATCTCGATCACAGCTCCGTCGATTCTTGCACTGGAGTCTGCATTTCCCGTTACTTTTACGTTTACATTGCCTTTTGCCGAAATATTCAGTTTTCCGCTGATGTAAGCGTATGCCTTTGTACTTGTTTCTGCGATTGCAACATTTACACCGGCTTTATAGTAAGCTACTGCGATTCCGCCTGATGCAGGTACAAGTTTTACTTCGGAATTTCCCTGCCATGTATTGGTAACATCTACATTACCGTCTGCACGGACAGTTCCGTTTCCACTTAAGATTGATTCAAATGTACCTTTTGCATAAGCGTATCCGGTCATAAGACCTGCGCTTATAAAGCTTACCGGATCCAGATTATTTACAGTCACTGTTGCCACAGAATCTGCTTTGTTGTTTACTTTGATATTTCCGGATACTCTGAGGTTATTTACATCTACTTTCGCTCTTGATACTGCATCTGCTGTTGCAACAGCTGCATTTGCTGTAATACTTACTGCTGCTGCGGAAGCACTGAAGATAAATGCCTGTGCCATAGAATCCGGAGTGATTGTCTTCGTGAATTTCTTTGCTGTGTCGATCACTACAGTAACAGGATCTTTGCGCTTCGTAGTCTCACTGTTATTCTGCACAGATTCTACAGTAAGGCTTCCTGCACTTACGGAAATGTTTCCGTCAAGAAGTGCTTCCTGGATGCTTGACAGAGTTGCCCATGCCATGGATACGTTTGCCGCAATACCGGCAACCGCTGCATTTAATACAATTCCGTAAGCCTTTGTTCTGCCATCTGCACGAACCTTCAGTTCTTTTTCTGCGATAAGACTGCCGGATGTGCCGCCTGCCTGTGCTCTGTTTACAGAACTGTTGAGAGCTACTGCAAAATTCAGTGCCACTGCTGTTCCGCCTGCTGCACCTGTAATCACAGTTGCAAGTGCTTCTGTGTCATACGGATTTGCTTCGGTTCCTGCAAGTACAGAAATATTTGCTGCTTTCACAGTTCCGCCTGTTACATCAATAAGCGCAATGTTTTCGCTCTTTATCTGTGCTACTGCCACTGAAGCACCAACTGCCACAGAACCTGCAACTACTGAGGTAATGTATACGGTGGTGTTTCCATTCATGGCTGCTTCTACAGTCAGGTCACCTGTTGCTGTCACGTTTGCCTTATTTACTGCCGCATAGCTCTTCGCACGGTTAAATCCGAGTGCTACTGCACCATTTACCGCAACCCCACCTGCTGCAAGACCAAGGCTGGTCACTTTTGTCGAACCGTCAACTGTGTTTCTGACATCTGCGGAAGATACCGTAATCTGACCACGTACATCAGATTTTGAAGTTTCAATGATATCTCCATTCGGAGTGATTCCGATATATGTCATGGATACCGGACGGTTAACTGCTACTGCCACAGATACTCCCACACCTGCGAGTCCACCGGCTGCACTGACTATGATTGCCTTTGCATCTGCTTTCAGATAACCTTTCATGTCAATCTTTGCAGACGGAGCATTGATGCTGACTCCCTGACCTATAAATGCATCAAATCTGCTGCGGTTAACTGCTACTGCTGTAGTTGTAGAAGCGCCCACTGCACCGGCACTTGCCGCAGTTGCTGCTGCTGTTGCATTTGTGGTTCCGTCTGTACTGACTTTAATAGTTCCTGAAATATTTTCCAGTTTTGCTCTTCCGCTTATGGAAGCTTCTGTTTTTGATTCAAAATCTGTAACTGCAACTGATCCGCTTACACCTGCAATACCGCCTGCTGCTGCCAGAGTAATGGTGAGCACGGTTCCGTACTGAGTTTCTGCTGTTACGGTTACATTTTCTGCTTTTACAATGTTACCTGCCATTCTGGCATAGGTCTTATTCATCAGGTTCAGTGAAGCTACTGTTACAGATACACCTGCAATACCGCCGCTTCCTGTTACACCGATCACAAGGATTGTAGATTTGTCACCTGTTGCTGCTGCATTGTCAGGATCAGATTCTTTTACTTTGTCATTCAGCACTTTGCTTCCGTCTGTGCCTTTTGCCGCGTCATATTTCAGTTCGGCTTTGGTCTGCTCGGAAGAACCGGAAACTGCTTTGACAATAACATCTTTTCCTGCTGAGATGATAACATTGTCTTCCACAACAGCCTGAACATTGGAGTAAAGAACTGCTACGGAAACGCCTGCGCCAACGCCTGCATAAAGACCGGCTGCCAGTGTACCGCTTGCCATATAAGCACTTAAGCTGTCACCGGAAACTACTTCCACATTACGTCCGGCTGTCAGAGTTGTTCCCTCTGTTCCACCACGGACAACAGCTGTTGTGGAATCTTTCAGCTCTGTTCCGTTTACAACGGCACCTTTTGTACCTTCTTTCCTGATCGTATCTGCTGCGCTGTCGTATGCTTTATCATTCATGTTGGAGCTGCTGCTCTCATCATTATCCTTTTTGGAGGTATCCTGACCATACTTATCATAATCAAGAGCTCCATTTCCGTTTGCGGTATTTTCTGCGGAAGATCCGTCCCCTTTCAGAAGATCATCGAGATTATCTTCCGGTTTTGATGAAAGAGCTTCTTTGTGAGCCTGTGCAAAAACAGCATCTGTCTGAGTCTGCGGATTCATGGATCCGTATTCTTTTCCGTCTTTGTTATTGGTAACATAAATGGCATTGTGTGCATCATCTGTAAGAAGGCTTCCTGCCACGATCACCATAACAGAACCGGATACACCGGCCTGACCTGCACCTGCTGTAAATACATAGCCCTGAACCAGACGGTCTGATTTCGCCTGAATGATGATATCTCTTCCTGCGTTTATGGTATTTCCTTCTCCGATCTCGGCACTGACTGTATTATAGGAAACCGTTGTCAGTACACTGACTGCCACTGCTGCCACACCGGAAGCGGAAATTGTTCCCACTACTGCGATCAGTTTGTAATCATCGTCTGCTTTTACGGAAATGTCTGCTGTAGTTCCTTTTGCATGGATCAGAACATTTTTCTCTGTGTATGCCTTCGTAACAACCTTTGTTACGACCACATCCAGTGTTCCTCCTACAGATACGGTTCCGCTGCCTGCTGCACCTGCTGCATCTGCTGTAACAAATTCCTTTGAATCTGCCAGAATATCTACAGCACCTGCTGCATAGATTCTACTGTTTTCTTTTACATAAGCTAACGTTTCATTATAGAAATAAGTAATAACTGCAACTGCTGTCACACCTGCGGTTCCGCCAATTCCTGCTGCCGCTGCAAGATTGTAGAGGCTGCTGTCGGAGTTTGCAGATACTTTCACGGACTGTACAGGATTATTTATATCTCCTGTAGTTCCGCCAAGAGCAGAAGTTACATAATTCTGGAATACCAGTGCATTGGCACCGCCTGCCACACCTACACTTCCTCCTGCTGCAAAGTTCACAGCCAGAAGCCAGAGATTATCTTTTGCATCTGCGATCACCTGTACTTTTCCAGGTGCCAGGATCTTATGTTCTTTTGCTGTTTCAGCCGTTACATTTTTGTTGAATACCAGTGCCACTACTGTTGCACCCACACCTACACTTCCTGCTGCTGACAGTGCACCTGCCAGATTCAGAAGTTCCGTATCATCATGAGCCTCAATATAGACTCCGGGGAGAGGGTCGGTATCGTTTGTGGACGAACCGGCAGCTTTTTTTACAGAAATGGTCACATGTTCTCTTGATGTTGCTTTTACTGTGTTTCTTACAACCAGTGTATTAATTACACCGGTTATGGCATTGCTTCCGCCCGCACCTGCTGATACGGATACCATAATTACATCCTCATTTCCGTTTGCAAAAATGATGATACCGCGTCTGCGTTCATTACGGTTCGGGATCCTGATGCCATTTGAGGAAGTCTGTACTGCCGGTGTTGCAGTTGTCATGAGCTCTGTCCATGTTCCTGCATGAGCCTGAATATCATTTTTCAGGACTGCTGTATTAACGGAAGCGCCTACTGCATTTGCTCCTGCCGCTGCAAGACCGCCTGCAATGATATAGATATCAGAATCTGCTGCTGCAATGATTCCGATACTGTCACCTGCTGTGATTCTGGAATGAGAAGTTTCTGTTCCATTTTCCACTTCTGCAAGGATAGTGCTGTTGTTTACGATCACAGGAACCACACCTGTCAGTGCATTACTTCCTGCCGCACCTGCTGCCATGATCACGAGAAGAACTGCTTCGTCACCGGTTGCCTGAACCAGTACGCTTCCCTCTTCTGCCGTGATACTGGAAGGAGCAGCTACAGTTGCCAGAACTTTTCTGTTCAGGACATTTACGCTCACTGTTGCACCTACTGCATTCTGGGATGCTCCGCTTACAGAAGCATTGATCTGGAAAAGTTTTGATACTGCTGTTGCCAGAATCTGTACATCTTTCTTTGCGTAAATTGTTACTTTACCGATATCTGCAACTGTTTTTGAACCAGATACCAGAACACTGAGTACGCCTGCAGCACCGGTGCCGCCAAGAGCAGCGCTTGCACTTGCCAGTACACTGATCAGTTTTTCTTTTGTATCTGCATTCAGGACAACAGAACCTTTTTCACTGCGAATTGTTGTTCCGTCATTTACAGTTACATTTGCTTCTGTTCCGTTTACTGTTACATTCAGTGTTCCACCTGCTGCTGTCCTGCTTCCGGATACGGCTGCGCTGGCTGCGATCAGGTAAAGTTCACTGTTCTGCAGAGCTTTTACAGTTACATTACCATCAGCAGTAATTGATACCTGCTTTCCGATAAGTGCATTGCTTCTGTTCTTCATGACAATTGCACCAAGATTTCCGCCAATTGCATTGCTGCTGCTTCCTGCAGCTGCAACTGTGATTACCAGTACATTTGCTGAAGATTCAGCTCTCTGTGTATAGTTTCCGCCTGTAGTACGGATAACTGTTCCATCAGAAACATCTGTACTTACTTTGTCCTCGTTATACAGAAAGCTTAATGTCAGGCCTGCTCCGACGTTGGACTGGCTGGCAGAAAGTGAACCTGCAATGATTCGGACATTTGATTTGTTGACAGCTTCTACAAGTGCATCACCAGTCAGAATGATCTGTACATTCTTTCCGATAATGGCCTGTGTATCATTAAAGAAAAATACCATGGCAAGAGAGCCGGCTCCTGAGAAACTTCCTTTTCCGCCTGATACTGCGCCGGAAATTGCTTCTGCATAATAGTTCACAGAGCTTAAGAAATTCAGAAGGTCGATTCCTTCAAGGATCGTATCTGTACTGAGATTGATTTCTACAGAATAAGAAGATTCTGATTTATTACCATTTCTGGTAAGATGAATAATTCCTTTCTGTGAATCCGGAATCTTTGCACCGCCTTCACTTCTCGTGATAAGACTTTCAAGTCCCATCGGAAGTTCGTAATCGGAATCAGATACTTTTTCTTTCAATGCCTGTACTTTAAGTGATGCAGCTGTAATCTTCACATTGTCCATTATCTGAGCAAGGATCTGATTATAGCCGTAGATGAATGCATAAGATGCACCTACACCAACTTTGGCACCTCTTGTTGCAACGGAATATCCACCTGCACGTACTGCAAGTTTGCTCTTGTCTTTTGCTGTGATCTCTACATCACCGCCTCTGATCTCAGAGCTGTTTCCTACAGTAGATCTTGTTTCTGCTCTTGAAACAAGAACAGATACTGCTCCTGCAATTGCTGCATCGGCCGTTCCTGTTACAGAACCTGCAAGAGCCTGCGCACCAAGATATCCTTTATATTTGCCATCCATGTTCTGAGAAAGTTCAGATGCAATGATCACTTTATCTTTGCCTTCTACAGTAACAGGAGTTGTCTCGCCTACTGTGACGATTGCCTTATTGTTATTTACAGAAACAGCAACTCCCATTGCAAGAGAGAATTTTGCCCGGCCCAGAGTCATGGTTGCCCCACTTCCAAGGGTACGGAAATTGCCATCATTGTCTGCCAGCATTTCAAGCACTTTGCCGGCTGTGATATTTCCGCTTACAGAAGTCTGTGCCATATGTCCGGTAATGTTCAGTCCGACTGCTGCCGCTGCCTGGATGGATTTTTTACCGGGAGCATTCATGTTCATGGTACTTCCACCCTTACCGGAAGTGTTTGCCTGTGCCTGATCATTTGCTTCTTTTGAAGCATCCCCTACCTTGGAACCGGAACCTGTATCTTCTGTTGCAACGCCCTGAGATCTCAGTGCATTTGCAGAAAGTGACAGATTATTGTTGGTCTTTCCGGCAGTTGCTCCACTCTGATTACTGCTGTTGCTGTTTGCATCCAGTTTGCCGTTGATTTTGCTAGCTGTCTGGTTGTCTGTGTTGTCTTTTTCTGCTTCAAGTCCTTCGTAATCCCCGCTCATGATCTTATTGGCATTTTCTTCTGTCACTTCTTTTGCATTTTTGAATTTTGCCAGATAACGGGAAATATCTGCACCGATGGCTGTTGCCAGAGCCTTACTGTCATCTTCATTGTAAGTATAGCTCTTAAGTGATGCATTTCCGGAAATAATTCCTGTTCCTTCAAAAAGTGCCTTTACATCAGAATCAGCGATGTTGATTGCAACTGCTGCACCGACTGCAGTCTCATTACCTGCTGCAAATCCGCTGGCCTGAGTAAGAGATTTACCTTTTGAAGCTGCTTCCAGGATAAAATCTCCAAGTGCTTTAAGGACTGTATCTTTTTTCACATAGGACTTAACATTAATATCTGTCAGTCCGATTGCTACAGATGCATCTACTGAAACATCCTTTGTCTTTGTATCATTGGCTTTGTCACCACTGATCGGATCTGTACCGGATACAGATGCGGTTGTGCGATCATGCTCTGCACCTGCTTTTACCTCTACAGATTTTCCGGTTACTTTGCGTGATGAGCCAATTCCGGCTTCTACTGTTACATTAATTACATCGAGTGCAAATGAAGCACCTACACCGATGGTCTTTCCGTTTCCGGTCTTCGCCGGTGCTGTAACGGTTCCTGCCGGTACCGGTTCAAATGTCGCCTCGATTGAGACATCAAAATCCGGCATATAGAATGCATACACATTGTTGCCTCTGTTTTCAAAGGTTACGATCTTTTTGATAACTTTCTTTCCATCTGATGTGTAGACAAATACAAGTGAGCCTTCCTTCAGTTGCATTCCATCTGCCGGAACTACGCGGACAAGTACTTTGTCTTCAAATTTTGCTTTGGAGAAATCTTTGCTTTCTCCGTTTTTGGATGGTGTTGTCACAAAAAGATTTCCAACTGTACCGTTTACGTTTCCGGACGGATCCAGCGGACGGATCACGATATTGTGGAGCTTTGACGGATCCTCTTCCACTGTGGAATCACTCTCTGTCCCGGAATTGCCTCCGGAAAGGTTTTTGTCTGCCTTTCCATCGTTTCCTACTGCTGCACTGCCAGTTGTAGATTCACTCTGTCTTGCATCTGCATTTATAATGATATCACCGGTTGCCGTAATTACATTTGCAGAATCACCGATGTAAGCTTTTGTTGTACCGTTGATCACTGCGATTGCCACGCTGCCTGCCACACCGACATTTGATGCGCCTGCACCGGAAACCGCTTCTGTAACAAATACATTGGAAGGATTTTTTTCAACTTCCTTCACATCTACATCCAGCCAGGTAAAGAGTCCATCAAGTGCGGCTGTTGTCAGTACTCTGCCAAGCTCACTTAATGTTGTCTTTGCATTGGTCTTCAGAGTTTCAGTGATATTTGAACCAATCAGTTCTCTGAATTTGAGAAGATTTTCCGGGTTGTTTCGGATATCCTCCAGTTTCATTCCTTCCAGAGGAGTTCCTTTTAACATGGTTGTCTTTGCAACCGTGACTACCTGATCTGCGGTTCCTGCCAGAAGACCTGTAAGTTTTTCTGTATTTTCTTCACCGATCAGATCTTTGAGTCCCATCTTGTCTGCTGCCTCTGTTACAAGACCTGTTACAAGATTCTTAACCCATTTATCTTCTGTTTCTTCATCTTCTGTTTCTTTATCTTCTTTACTTTCCTTTTCAGGCATCTGTGCGAGAACTTTAAGGGTTCCGGCCTTTATTGCTGCCTGATCAATATAAGCTTCATTAATATAGGAAACGATATTTAATGCCACAGCTGCTCCGATGCCGGTTTTGGCCTGAGTAGCTGATGCATTTGCATAAATTTCTGCTATCGTCTGACCGATAGAAGATACTTCCAGCTCATTTTCTGCTTCTACTGCAATATTACCCTCGATTGCTGCAATACTGCTGTTCTTCATAATATTGAGGTTGAAAGCGGCTGCTATCTGTACATTACCTTCACTGGTCTGTGAAGTCTGACGGTTTTCTGTCAGATTGCTGATCATACCCGGTTTCAGATTACTGTTGCCGGTTTTTCCTGCAATCTTAGATGCTCCGCCAATACTCTTGTCTGCCTGTTTGTCCGTTTCTCCTTTTTGCGAGGCACTCTCCCCGGAGTCATCGCCGGAAGATCCGCCCGATTCCCCACCGGAACCCTTGTCGGATGAATTGGACTGTGCTCCATTTGAGCCGGCTCTTGCAGTTGATTTCAATTTACTGATACCTTCTGCAAAAACTTTTATGTTATTTGCTTTTACGCTTCTTCTGAGACCTGATCTGGAACTGTCATTATAGACAGTGATCACCGGAGCAGCTCCGATTCCGACTGATCCTCCTGCTGCTGCCGCATCGGCTGCAACCTGACGATCGATCACGCTATCTGAAGAAACTGTCAGATCATTTCTTATCTGCCATTGAGAACAGTTTTCCAAATCTACATTTCCAATGTACGCTTCTGAACGCATTCCTGATATGTTCAGTGCCAGTACCGGACTTACTGATACTCCACCTGCGCTTCCTGCTTTTGCAGTAACACGTTCTTCCGCAGAATGATCTGATTTGACTGTTACGGAATCCAGTTTTACAGTGTCTTTAATATAGGAAGGTTTTCCTTCACCTGTAACAGGATCTGCAACAATAGAGTCTGTACCTCTTACTGTTGTATTGTCTTCCATTCCAGAAATAACATCCACACCTGTAACAGCAACTGCAATTCCGGCACCTATGCCGACTTTGCCTGCCTTGTCATTTTTGGATGCATCTGCTATTGTATGGAAACGTTCTGCTGAAGATGCAGTTACATTTAATTTTGCATCGTCTTTCAGAGTAACGACTGCATCTTTCAGAATAAGAGCTGTCGTTCTTGCTGATACAACATGAACTGTGACTGATCCGCCGAGTCCGATCGATCCTTCAGAATATCCGCCATAGGATTCTGCAATCGATGTGACCGGTGAATTCTTACTTCCGGATACTGCTGAAACATTCAGAGAACCTGCCGTGATATTTCCTTTTTTGATGTAAGCATTGTTGCTGTGCTTTGTATAAGATACATTGACGCCCACACCAAGTGACAGAGTCTTCTTCGGCTGTTCTACAGTTCCCTCTGTGAATTTTGCAAGAATGGTGATCACTGCATTATTGCCCAGATCAGTTGGAACTGTAAAACGGTAAGCACCGTTTTCATCTGCAATAAGGTCAACCAGTTCATTTACTTCTTCTGCTCCGGACTTTCTGGTAATCATTGCTTTCAGTGAGTTTGCAACAAGTGAATAACCTGCGTCCGGTGTTACATTGACTGTGATCACATCGCCCTGATCAACTCTGCCCGGAACTGAAACTGTTCCGCCGGCTTTCGTTGAGGAAGCTTTTGTCACATCAATTTTTACTTCGTATTTTTTCTGTGTTGTGCCGTCTACAGTTACGAGAATGATCATACCATCTTTCAGGGTTACTCCTTCCGGAAGTACGAAAGTACCTGTTGCAGCATCATAGCTAAGTTCACCATAAGTATCAGAATAATCCAGCGAACGGTCGTCCGGTTCGCTGAACAGGGATTCATATCCGTATTCAACTTTTACGTTTCCCGGATTCTGTCCTGCTATGGAACTTGTAATTTTAACAGTTTCTCCTGCATCCGCTCTTTGTTTGTCTGCAGTTGCGCTGCCGTTGATCACGATGGCATATCCTTTTTCGATGAAATCAGCCTTCAGGGTAATATTCCTTCCAGGCATTTTCAGTGTCCAGGTTCCATCTGCATTGGCTTTCAGTTCTACGGTGTTATTTTCTTCTGTTCCGTTTTCGGTTGTATCAAAGTAATATACTTTTGAAACCTTATAACCGTTGGCTGCTGTTATGTTGAGTACAACAGTATCACCGGTCTTCGGTGCGGAAGAAGAAGTGGTAAGCGTTCCTTTGGAAGAGTCTGTACCTGCAATTGTAATATTGTGTATATCGCCTTCAAAAGCTGCTTTAATGACCAGTTCTGTTTCCTCGGCCATATCCTCCGGAATTGTAAAATAATAATTTCCTGTCTTTCCGTCATAACTCAGACTTCCTGTTTCTGATGTCATGCGCGGATTTCCCTTATTATCAGTTATTACATTTCCCTGTGCATCTTTCATTACCTTCTGATAAGTAAATACAAGGGAGCTGTCTGTAAGCTTATAGCCTTCTCTTGCAGTTACTGCTACAGCCACTTTATCTCCTGACTGAAGTGTCTGGTTATTAGATTTGAATGAGATTGTTCCGTTTGTTGTTGCCGCTATGCGAACATTTCCATGTCTCTGTTCACCGGTGATTTCTCCGTCATTATCTTCTGTTTCTCCTGTTGCCGGGTTTGTAGGAGTAATCTGTCCTGCGGAAGATTCATCAAAATTGGAACCATCTGCATTTGAATGTGCATATGTATCTGCAGTTGCTGTTACGCTCAGTTCACCGCCGGCTGTCACATCACCATCTGTATCAATGAATGCATCATTTCTGTTGAAGACGATGTTAATGGCAAGTGCTCCGGTTGCCTGTGAAGAAGAGGTGCTGCCTTTTCCGGTTGTGTCTGCTGTACCTTTTTCAAAATCCGCTTTAAATTCCAGTACTGTTCCGACTTTCAATTCAGGCATCGTAAATATATATGCCCCTGCGCTGTTCTTCGGTACTGTATAAGTGATTTTCTTTCCTGCTGCATTGGTATAGATTGCTTTCAGACTTCCGTCTTTCAGTTTCATACCTTCTGCCGGATTTACAGTCAGTTTAATTGTATCGCCTGTGTTTGCTTTCACATGGTCTGAAAGAATGGCACCTTCCAGTTTTCCTGTAAGGGATTTTTTCTCATAGTTCTTAATATCGAACTGTCCGATTCTGGTCGGCTGTGCCGATGTCGGTGTGTCTTCTCTTGCACCGCCTGTTCCTTCGTCAAAAAGATCGCCCAATCCCAGATCATCATCATCGTCCTCATCAAACAGATCGCCTACATTTGTATTTTCTGATCCGCTCTGCTCATCTTTTTCGAATACCGCAACGAGAATTACTTCTGATGCAGGCATCTCAAAAGTATAGGTTCCGGATGATATATCAACAGTTTTGGTAACATAAGAAGATGATCCTGCCGGAAGATAGGTATAAGTCAGGCCTTTAAGTTTATAACCTGTATTAGGTACAGCCTTTACTGTGACTTTCTGTCCTACTTCTGCTCTTGACGGTGCAGAAACTGTGCCGTGTTCATTTTCCTGTGAAGTGATGGTATTTCCGCTGCTTCCTTCAATTCTGCCAAGCGCACTGTTTAATTTCCCGATTGCTGAATTCTTTGTTTCCTCTGCGTTTGCTGAAAGCTTTGTGGTAACGCCCTTAAGCAGAGCTGTGATCTTATCTTTGACTCCTCCTACTGTCTGACTTTCCTGAGAATTCTGTTCTTTGGAGCCACCAACGGAAACTGCCTGTGTATCTACTTTTTCGGATGACTGAGAATTAATGGTGATGTTACCGTTCACCGCACTCAGACTTCCGTTTCCTGTCAGAGATGCATCTACATCCTGAATTACTACTGACGCTGCGAAAAATCCGCCATATTTATTGGAAAGGCTGCCACTTCCGGTAGGAGTACTGCTGCCGCTTTTCGGATTTACCGCACTGCCTGAGGTCTCTGGTGTCTTGTTCGTCGACTTTGTAGTCACTGTTGAACTGCCTTTTGCATCCAGACCGATATTTCCGTTTCCGGAAATGATCTTACCAAGGACCTGAACATGAGAATCGTTCACTACTACAGATAAAGCAAGTGATATAGGCAGTGCGCCTACAGTCGAAAGAGTAGTGAGTGTAACATCACTTATGGAAGAAAGCTTTACATCTCCTCCTGCTGTGATGATTGAGTCTTTACCTGTTTCCACTCTGGCTTCTGATACAAGGATACCTGCTGCCAGTGGGATGTAATATTTTGCAAGAGTTTCGTTAGAAGCTGCAACATTTACTGTGGAAGAAGCTGTTGCTTCTACAGCGCCGCCTGCTTCTATGTTGCCGAGAATACTGATTACAGCATTTCCGATCTTGACGTTAATGATATTTGCTCCTTCTACAAAAGGAACCAGATTATTTTTCTGGCTGCTGACTGCTTTCATTACTACAGAGCCACCAGCTTTTATGTTACTTCCTTTTTCAAGGATGATTTTTGCATTTGTTACAATATCCATAACAGAAGCATCCATTTCATCTCCGAGGGAGATTTTGTCTGAGATACTTCCCGGAAGCGGATTGTCTGTGCTGACAAGCGTATCATCGTCGCCTGCCTCGATCATAACATTCACAGCTTCTATACTATCTTTTACAGTAATAACCTGTCCTTTCAGTCGGACATTCATTTCTGCTGCCTGGATTTTCTGGATCATCAGATTTTTACTGCTGACGATAAGAGAGTCCATAAATCCTTTACCTTTAATAATAAGTGAAACAGCTTCATCATTCTGAGGATTATATACAAAATCACTGAAGCTTATATTTCCTGCATCATAGATACCGGATTTCAGGTCTGATTTTTTGATCTCGATCTGTTTTTTGTTTGTCAGTTCATCTGTAAATGCGGTAATGCCTTTTGTAAATATTTTCAAAAGTTTTCCGGCACTGTTTGTCAGCGTAAAAGAAGCTTCCTGCTTCGCACTGTCATAATTTCCT
This sequence comes from uncultured Blautia sp., assembly GCA_934371915.1. GTDB lineage: Bacteria > Bacillota > Clostridia > Lachnospirales > Lachnospiraceae > Blautia_A. The sequence goes on from CAKROE010000013.1 coordinate 32,636, forward strand.
GTCGGATTGCTGTTCTTCTTAAGATCACCTGTAAGATGAATTCTTCCTCCATCCTGATCATTGATATTTACTGTAGTTCCTGTAGAAACATCTACTGTATAGACATCACTGCCGCCTCCGCCATCCAGATCAACTTTCTGATTTTCTCCGCCTTTTCCTTTAACGCGGATATTGTCCTGACCATCACCGGATATTACTTCCAGACTCGAGTCTTCCAGTTCAACCTGAATGTTATCATCTTTTGCTGTACCGTAAACAGTTGTTGTTGCTTTCTTTGATGTGATCGTTGTATTCAGCGAATAATATAAACCGGAAAGTACTACATTGATTCCATCAATAATGATATTGCCGTTTACTTTCGCTCCGCCGCCTGCGCCACTGTTAATGGTTGATTTGTCGATCACATCACCGACCGATGGTTCTTTGAAAGAATTTTTCGCGAGGATATAAAGAGTTTTAAATAAACCCGGAGTTTTGTCCGATCCCCAGGAGATATTGATATCTCCATCATATTCGCCGTCATCCACAACAATCGTAATATCTGTAATGCCAGCTTTTTCCTTTGCTGATTTGAGTGCTACATCAACAGCCTTCTGAATAGCATTTCTGCTGTCTTTGTTCTCTTCTGATGCCGGAGCATCATTTTTGAAAACTTCCTGTCCTGCTGTATTCGTGCCACCTGTAATCTGTTCTGCAATCTGAGCACTGCCTTCTTTTATTTCTTCAGGAAGTGATGTATCTACATCATCTTATCCTGTTACTGCTGAATCTTCTTCTCCGGCTGCCTGTACTGCCGTCGGGGCCGGTTCTTCTGTCGCCGGGGCTGGGGCCGGTTCTTCCACTGCCGGGGCCGGGGCTGGTTCTTCTACCACCGGAGCTGGGGCTGGTTCTTCTACCACCGGAGCTGGGGCCGGTTCTTCTACCACCGGAGCTGGGGCCGGTTCTTCTACCACCGGAGCTGGGGCCGGTTCTTCTACCACCGGGGCCGGAGCCGGTTCTTCTGCCACCGGGGCCGGAGCCGGTTCTTCTGCCATGCCGACAGGTTCCTGTTCTTCCTGCACTTCAGCTGCACTTTCTTCAGCAGCCAGTACTGTAAACGAGCCACCTGCACACAGGGACATTGCCAGAACAAATGTTAATGTTTTTTTCTTTATGCTGTGCAGTTTCATCTATACACCTCCTTTCCCTTTTTTATTTGGTTTGGTCTGTTTTTGAACTGACATCTTCTGTCTGAATGCTGTCAGATTTTCCTGATTTCAGCATGTCGAGAAGTTCTTCTGCTGCCTCTGTCAGTTCCGGATAATCGTTGTTCTCTACGACTTTCCGTAGATCTTCTGTCGCATCCTCCTGTCTGTTCAATCCAAGTGCCGCAATTCCTCTGTTGTAATAAAGCATCGTATTACTTTCTTTTTTCTGTTCACCTCCCGTTTCCTGTGCATTGGTCAACCCGTATTTCATCGCTTTCTGAAAATCATCGTAAGCCTTCTGATATTCTTCAAGTGTAAGCTCACTGACTCCTCTGTAAAAATACAGATCACCGCTTGTTTTGTACTGATTTGTCTCCAGCAGTTCCGTAATATAAGAAATACTGTCCTGAAATTTTTCTTCTTTAAGACTGGCCACTGCCATAAGATAAGTCAGCGTTGTATGATAAACATCTTCTGCTCCCTTTTCTTCAGCCAGTTCTGCGTATTTCAGAACCTCTTTATAATCTTCAAGATAATTCTCACAAAAAGCAAGATGCACATAACAAAGAGCTTCGTCTTTATATCCATGAGCAAGCGCTTCCAGAAGATCATCCTTTGCCTGACTGTAATCTTCTTTCTGTATACTGCACACAGATCTCATAAAATAATAATATCCCTCTTCACTCCGGTCCAGATTTATGAGTTCTGTACAGCCCTCCATAGCTTCATCAAATCTTCCTGCTGAAAAGCAGAGCGCCGTTCTGGTCATCTTCATCTGTATCTTTTCCTCTTCTGTAAGTTCCATTTCCTTCAGAAGATAATCAACCGGTTCTATAGCTTCTTCGTATTTTTCTTCTTTAATGAGTTTTTCGGCCTTATTACATGCATCAAGAAGTTTCTGTTGTTTATCCTGAAGTTGTCTCTTTGCATCCTTAAATGCTTCAAGCACTTTCATTGGATCTTTCAGTACTTCCTGTATCTGTGCGTCCAGAAGTGTTTCGGGTCCGAAATCTGTCTGTATTTCCTGCTGTGCTGTATAATGAATTACAAATTCCGATACAACAAGCACTGTCACAAGACAGACCGCCGTTACACGAAGCCACTTTTTGCGGTACCATTTCGACTTTGTTCTGCCGGGACTTTCAGGAGGTCCCGTACTTTTTTGTATTTTTTCTGTCCTCATTATTTCTGCCCTCCAATGTCTTTTCTAAGTTTTTGTAATTTTCAGTTTTTTTCATTCAAAAGACATTATTTTTAAAAATATAGTTTTTATTATTATATCTCTCTGAAACTTTTTCAGCAACAATAAATGAACGAAACGTACAATAATGGAACGAAAAACAATGCGAAATATAATACCTGAAAGCAGGCTGATTATATAATAATTTAAGAACGTCAGGGGGAAATTTCTGAAAACTGCCTGTATCTGTGTAATGCTGATGGAATGATTCTGAAATGTAAATTCATAAAGAAATATGTTGTTAAAGATATGTATTAATAATTATATATGATCATAGAATTGTTTTTCGGTATAATTCCATATTGAAATTATACCGAAAGGATCTGTCTGCGAATCTCATCATATTTTTTCCGCGGAACCGGGAGCTCTGTGCCATCCTGCATAGTAATAGCATAACGTCTGATAGCCATAATATACTGCGGATTGACCAGATAACTTCTGTGCGTCATAACAAAGCAATCCTGTGTCTGCTGTGCCAGTTCTTTAATACTGTTTTTTGCAAAAATGCAGTCAGTAAGAGTCCTGACAACAGTTTCTTTACCCAGTGCAGAAATAAACATAACATCAGACAGCTGCAAAAATATCAGGGATCCGTTAACGTCACAGACAGACAGCTTCCTGTCACTGGTCAGACGTAAAATTTCTTCTTTCATATAGTGACTTGCCATTTTTCCCATTGTATCAGGAAATGCTTCATCTTCAGCAATTTTCAATTCACCTATTGGATTGGAAATATGGATATGACTGATCTGCAGTCCGCTGCTGTTTTTCTCCCACACAAACGTACAGCGCTGCTGCGCAGACAAAAAAAACTTTTCTTCAGGATCTGTTGTTACAAGATATTTGCCGGTTATAACGTAAAGTTCAGAACAACTGGCTGCAACCTGAAATTCTGCATGCTGAAGATGGCATGACGGAATAGCTGCACAGTTTATTTCTAAATTTTCTCTCACCTCATCAAGAGTCAGAAGATATTCATCCTGTCGTGCACTGATCCAGACTATTTTGGGCGCACAATGACTAAAAATAAACATATAATCACGCTTCCAGTATCTGGTCAGACATTCTGCTGTCAGACTGACAACTTCATCTTCTGTTTTATTCATGGGCGGTCACCTCTTTCTTTACATCCCCATTTATTCTTTTAAAATATTATAACTTAATTCGTCGATGACCGTCAATATTTGCCCCGTATGTCTCGGGATATTACCTGTGAACAGTAAATTTAGATTCTTTTAATAAATTTCCTCTTCACAAATATGTATAAAAGTGTTATAGTTTCAGTATACTTCTTATGTAGTATTGATTACTACATGATATGTTTTTAATTATCTCATATTTGTTTTACAGTTTAGGAGGCGTTTACTATGATGCATATAAACTCACTTGTCTCAAAATTAAATTTAAAGGATCCGTGGAGTGCCATCACACACGGAATTGCGATGCTTCTGGCAATTGCCGGTACCGCACCTCTTTTGCTGCGGGCTGCTTCCGGTGAAAATGCTCCGCTTCATATCGCAGCACTGGCAGTTTTTATCCTCACTATGATCCTTCTCTATACAGCAAGCACAGTTTATCATTCCGTTGATTCCACAGAAACCGTTAACCGCCGCCTGCGTAAGATGGATCACATGATGATCTTCGTTATGATCGCAGGAAGCTATACACCGATCTGCCTGATTGCACTGCATAACCGTATTGGTTACATCCTCTGTGGACTTGTATGGGGCGTTGCGATCCTTGGCATTCTTCTCAAAGGACTCTGGATCACCTGCCCGAAATGGCTCTCTTCCGTGCTTTATATCGGTATGGGATGGCTGTGCGTCCTTGCTTTTGTCCCGATTTTTCATTCTCTTCCGCGTGCCGGTTTCGGCTGGCTTCTCGCAGGAGGCATTATTTACACCGTAGGCGGCATCATCTATGGTTTGAAACTTCCTTTATTTAATGCCCGTCATAAAGACTTCGGTTCACACGAAATCTTCCACGTATTCATTATGCTTGGAAGTGCCTGCCACTTTATCCTCATGTATTGCTTCATCTCTACCCTGCCAATTTAACGGCAGGGTATTTTTTCTTATGAAAGTTCTTTCTATAATAATATTATTTCTCTTTCAAAAATCCATCAAAGCAAGTTTTTCTTTCCTTGTGAGCTGCTTAATCGCATACTCCCTGCTCATTGCTTCTTCTTTCGTCGCATATCCCTCATAATAAACCAGTTCCACCGGACGCTTCGCCCTCGTATACTTTGCACCGGCCTTCCCCTCATTATGCGCTTTCAGACGTTTCTCCACCGAGGTTGTCCAACCCGTATAAAGTGTACCATCCGCACACTTCATCATGTATGTATAGTTCATGATTTTCCTCTTTTACTTATCGTTCAACCGATTCTGCACTGCAATAACTCTTTCTGTTTGATTCCTGTATATGTAAAGGATAACTGCCATTCTTTCCGACAGTTACCCTTATTTCTATATAAAGCAGCCGGCTGCGAATTTTCGTTTCCCACCTGCTTTATTATACGTTGTGTTTTTCTTTTTGTGAACTATTTACGGCAGATATGCGATCGGATCCACCGGTTCTCCGTTCTTTTTCATTGCAAAATAAAGATTGCTGCCTTCTTTGCTGTAATACTTTGTCGGAGCCCCCACATACCCGATCACTGTACCTTTTGTTACTGTGTCACCCTCTTCAACAGTAAGATCCTTCAACTGTCCGTAAACTGCCTGATAGCCGCTTCCGATTTCCATCGTTACAGTAGTTCCTGTCTGTGGATCTTCCTCAATTGAATAGACAGTTCCCGGAACAGATGCCAGAACAGGAGCTCCTTCCACTGCCTGAACAGAAATTGCCGGGCTTAATTTGTACTGATCCAGCGTCGGAAAATAGACTGTTTGATCCATGTTATAATCCAGCAGGATTGATCCATCTACCGGCCATTCCATCAGCGTATCTTCCGAAAAACTCAGCTTTGGAGCTGCTTCGGCACTTGCAGAAGTGCTCACACTTTCTGTACTGACTGAACTCTGTGCTGCTCCGTTCTCATCTACGCTCTGTACAGATGTCTGATCCGCATCTTCAGCGTCTGCAAGTACTGTGTTTTCTACGCCGGTCATCTCTTTTTCAGTATCTGTTCCTTCGTCCTTCATCTCCGCTTCTACAAGACTGGTTCCTGCATCTACTGCCGAATCCTCATTCTCTTTGGTATCTGCCGTGTCATCCAGGTACGATGGTGCTTCTTCCTGAATTTCCACATCCGTTCCGGATGTTCCGAGCTGATAAACTCCAATTCCCGCCGCTGCAAGAACCGCCAGAAGCGCCGTGTTTGTTACGTACCTTACAATTCTGTTATTTGCCATATTCTTTTCACCTCTGCTCATAATCATTTCTGTATTAACAGGGTGTCCAGTATATGCAAAAATATTCAGTTTTACTAAATATAATCAAAATCTTCTGTTTCAATTTCCATCAATGGAAAATAAATATGTAAAATTTCCTGCCATGTTTTTCCCTCTTTTGCAAGCACATCCCCGCCATATTGAGAAAAACCAATCCCATGCCCTTTTCCTTTGCTTAAAAAGCGTATTCTGTCATCCAGCTTCTGCATGGAAAATGCCGGCGATGCAATTCCCATCCCTGATGCAAAAGCAGTTCCTTCTAATATATTCTCATCTGCCATAAGACTTTGTACATATCCGCTTTTATCCCGCAAACTGATCGTCAGATCCTTTGGAAGCTGCTGTTCTGATACATAAGTACTGTTTAAATACTCTGCAGCATCTTTATCTGCACTGCTGTCCACTGATTTCAGATAGGCATATTGCGGATCATGAAAAGCTGTCTCCCCGTCTCTTGTTTCTCCGGCACTGATTTCATGATAAGGTACCAGTTTTAACTCCCCATCTACGGTAAGTATCTGACCCTGCGTATTTTTCACCGCTGTCTCATAACATACTTCCGGTATTTTCCATACCCCTCCATTTTGTTTTACGTTATTGCTGATTTCACGAAGGATGGAACCTGTATCTTTTTGCTCCTGAATCTTTCGCATAAAATTACTCCTTGCTATGACTGCCTGTGCCTCGATTGTTTCTATCTGGTACTCCGGTGAAATCTGCCCCCTTAAGATTATCGGAAGTATATTTTCCATATCTGTTGTTTTATTTACAGAAACTGCCTCCGGACCGTTTACAAAGACCGTAACCAGATATGGAAGTGTCAGTAACAGAAAAATTTTTGTAACCCACGATTGTTTTCTGCCCTTCATATTCATCTTCCATGCTCGTTTTACTTTAATATATGAAAATCATCCATGCTTTATAAGTAAATTCGATATTTTTCCCTTTTTTCTTTCTTTGACATCAAAAAACATCCATTATATAATGTAAAAAAATTTCGGAGGTTTTATATGATTGCAATTTATCTTGCACCTGTCTATATTATCCTCAACCTGTATATACTACGGTGGGCATATTTATGGATGGGAAGCTGTCACAGTATTTTGCGTACTATGGCATTTCGCACTATTTTCGCAATTATCTATGCCATAGTCTCGACCAGCCTTGTATCCGGCTTCTTTATTAAAAAGCCAAGAGTGCTGCATCGCGCATTAAAAATAACCGGAAATTATTTTCTCGGTATTTTCCTTTACTCGCTGATGATTGTACTGGCAGCTGATCTCGGTCGATTGTTTTTCAAATATGTATGCAAAGTATCGTGGATTCACTCACAGATTGCCTTTAATATTGCAGGTGCTGTCTGTACTCTGCTGATCATTAGTCTGTGTGTCCGGGGAATTGTTCATGCAAAGTACATTAAAGTAACACCTTATGAAGTTACAATAAACAAAACCATTACCAATATGGACAGTCTTAAAGTTGTTCTTGTTGCCGACACACACTTCGGATATAATGCCGGAATTGTTCACGCACATGAGCTTGTACGAAAAATCAACAAACAAAAACCAGATATCGTCTGTATTGCCGGAGATATTTTTGACAACGAATATGATGCGATCCGCAGTCCCGAAAAGCTCGCAAAAATCCTTCGTTCCATCAAATCCACTTATGGGGTATATGCATGTTGGGGAAATCATGATCTGAACGAGGCTATCCTTGCCGGATTTACCTTTCACCACAAAGGCAACGATATCTCAGATGTAAAAGATTCCCGTATGAATGAATTTCTCCGTAAATCCAACATTAAACTTCTTGAAGATGAAAGTGTCCTGATAGACAACAAGTTTTATATTGTCGGACGCAAAGATGCATCTCTCATAGAAAAAATACATGAAACAAGAAAAGCCCCTGACCAGCTTACCAACTCACTGGACAGGGACAAACCAATTCTTGTTATTGATCATCAGCCAAAAGAACTTCAGGAACTTGCTGATGCGGGTGCTGATTTAGATCTGTGCGGTCATACACACAACGGACAGACCTTTCCCGGAAATCTGACCATCAAACCGATGTGGGAGAATCCATGTGGCATCAGCCAAAAGGATGCCATGACCTGCATTGTAACTTCCGGTGCCGGTGTCTGGGGACCCGCCATGCGATTAGGTACGGACAGCGAAATCTGCTCAATTCAGCTTAATTTCGTATCACCCGGACCCTGAAGCCAGAAAAAAAGTTTTTTCCACATGTGATGACGTTTTCGTTTGCGTACTATCCACATATTCACATCTTTATCCATATTTTCTGCAGAGACAGTTGCTGCGCCAGCTGCATTTCCATTAACCGGAGGTGCAGTGACAGCCTGTCTGATCACAGATACATCTAATTCATCCCTCTTCGGAACCATACTTACCAGAAAACAAAGAATTACAGTTATCAGTTTATGAAACCTTTCCTTCATATTTTTCATAATGAACCTCCTGCTATTCTCCATAAAAAGTACCGGGACTGCGCACTTCCCACTACTACATATGTAATATAAATATATGCAGCGGTTGTCCTTCTTAGAACGGAAGTGCATCTTTGTTTTACATTTTATTTCCGGGCACAAAAAAAGCACTATCATTTTGATAGTGCTTTCTGATGAGACATCGGGGATTCGAACCCCGGACAACTTGATTAAAAGTCAAGTGCTCTACCAACTGAGCTAATATCCCATATTCATTTGTTACCTTTGTCTTATAACATTTTACAAGGTAAATGCTCAGGCTTTTTCAACCAGCATATACTCTTTAATGTAATCTTACAGGGTAAATGCCCAGAGCCGGAATCGAACCAGCGACACGAGGATTTTCAGTCCTCTGCTCTACCAACTGAGCTATCTGGGCATAATAGCGGGAACAGGATTTGAACCTGTGACCTTCGGGTTATGAGCCCGACGAGCTTCCAGACTGCTCCACCCCGCGATAATTATGAAATTGAAAGCCGATGATCGGACTCGAACCGATAACCTGCTGATTACAAATCAGCTGCTCTGCCAATTGAGCCACATCGGCTTAGCCAATTAGGCTTAGTGGGTGGAGAAGGATTCGAACCTTCGAAGGCGGTGCCAACAGATTTACAGTCTGCCCCCTTTGGCCACTCGGGAATCCACCCGGATTATATGGGACCTATAGGGCTCGAACCTATGACCCTCTGCTTGTAAGGCAGATGCTCTCCCAGCTGAGCTAAGATCCCACATATTCAATTAATGTACACACCTTTCGGTATGTAACGACCCAGATGAGACTCGAACTCACGACCTCCGCCGTGACAGGGCGGCGCTCTAACCAACTGAGCCACTGGGCCATGCAAATTACTTTGCTATAGAAGATATATCGTATCTTCAAAACCACATACATGTTGACAATCAACTGAATCTTTCTGACCATGCTTTTTGGTCAAGCCCTCAC
>CAKROE010000014.1 GCA_934371915.1 uncultured Blautia sp.
TCATTTACACAGGCGATTTTAACGGAACCACACTGGATGGCATCAGTGTTCTCGGAATTACCGGTGAAAATCCGGATAAATTAAGCGAACGTGATATCGGTTTTACAATCTCCGGTGACATCATTGCTTCTACCGCCAACACGATCACACTACGTACTTACGATAGCGCAGATATCACCTGCAATACAGAAAAAGCCACCAACTCTTCATCCGGTGGACTGCTGACCGGAAGTTCCGTAAAAATCACCTTTAACCCTGCTGATTCCAAAGAAACCAATATTTATACGGCAATAAAAATAGAAGATCTGTGATTACAGGTCTTCTATTTACGTTCAGCCACTCTTTTCTGATTTTCATTCTTTCTGTTTTATTTTCTTTTAAATCTGTCCCGGATCTCTTTTTCTCCGGTCTCCAGCCACTCTATCATTTCTTCGGAATCGCCAAGGATCTGACGGAACGCTTCCCACTCCTGCAGAATTCCCCCTCCATGAGGAACCATATAGGCTCCTGCATCACTTCCCGGTGCTACTTTTGCTTTTTTTTGATAGGCAAGACATATGTTTTTTTCTGCCTGATGAATGATTGGTTTCAAAACACCATCTTCATAACGGCCACACCCTACCAGATTTCTTACTGTAACAAGTGTCGGCACCCAGACTGTATTGCTGTCTGCCAGCATGGCTATCGTTTCTTCATCCATATAATTGCCATGTTCCAGACTGTCCACACCTGCCTCGATTGCAGCTCTCGCACCATAAATTCCGTTTGTATGACTCATAACGGCAAATCCTTCTTCATGGGCAATGTGGACCATCTCTTTGACTTCTTCTGCATCCACAGGAATTCCTGTCACTTTTCCGTGATCATTAAAGTCCAATAGCCCGGTAGTCATGATCTTGATAAAATCTGCTCCATCTGACGCTGCTTCCAGTACTCTCTGATGGAATTCCTTAAGCGTACCAAATCCACGACCCACAATTTTTCCATAATGCCCGTTTTTATGTATCGCAAATACCGGAGAGCGATACTCAATCCCATACTCAGGTGCAAGTCTTCCCGCAAGCAAAGATGCTCCATACGGATCACCGCCTTCGCGTACATATGTCACACCTGCTTTTCTGTATGCATCCAGAGCACTGCGCACAGCTGCTTCATTCGCCTGTACCTGATGTGTCTGAACGGCACTCCGATAATCAGTACCGTTCATAAATATGTGTGCATGACATTCTCCAAACATCTTCTGTCACCCACCGATCACTGACGGAAAAACTGACGAATTTCTTCTTCGGATGCCTTCACAGAACCCTGTACAAAAAATGGCTTTCCACCGCCTCTGCCATTCAGTGTTTCATTCATTTCTTTCGTAAACTGTCTGAGATCTCCACCCTGCTCACCCATCGCATATTTGTAGCTTCCATCTCCATTTGAGGAGAATACAGCGCAGCATCCGGAACATTTCTGCATCACGGCATCTGCCATCTTACGCACCTGATCTGCCTCCAGACCATCATGGAAAAGAAGAACGCTTCCCTCTCCTTCCCATCGATCTGCTTCCGCCCTGCAGAGTTCGTCCACCACATGAGCGACCTGTCCTTTCAGACGAAAATTTTCATCCTGAAGGCGTCCTACAGCCGTAGCTGTCTCACCAATCTTTGCAGAAAGTTTCACAGAAACCTGACGGTTCTGATCATTAACCATATTCAGATAATCCATAACTCTCTTTCCACAGATCATTGTCAGGCGGATACCTTCATGGAAATTTTCGACTGTAAGGATCTTAACTGCTCCGATTTCTCCTGTATGTGTGACATGTGTTCCACAGCAGGCACAGAGATCAGCTCCCGGGAAGCGTACCAGGCGCACCTGTCCGGTGAGTTCTTTCTTGCTTCTGTAGGAAAGTTTCTCCAGTTCTTCTTTTGACGGGTAAGTAATCTCAACTTCGCTGTTTTCCCAGATTTTTTTATTGGTCTCTGCTTCAATCTCCGCAAGCTGTACCTCTGTCAGCACACCGCTTAAATCTACTGTGATCACGTCACTGCTCATATGGAATCCCACATTATCATATCCATATGCTTCATGCACCAGACCACTGACAATATGCTCACCGGAATGCTGCTGCATCAGGTCAAATCTTCGCTCCCAGTCAATTTTTCCGGTTACTTCGCCTCCCACTGCAATTGCTTCTTTTGTGTAATGGATGATCTCTTCACCTTTTTCCTGTACATCCAGAACTGTTACCTCATTTAATGTACCAAGATCACAGGGCTGACCACCGCCCTCCGGATAAAAAGCTGTCTGATCAAGAATGATCTCAAATCCTTTTTCATATTCTCTGCACTCCAGAACCTTCGCAGTAAATTCTTTTGTGTATACGTCTTCATAATAAAGTTTTCTTGTCTCACTCATGCTGCCAAATCCTTCTTTCTGATAAATTATCTGCATTGTATAGAGATTCTTTTTATTTTCAGTATAGCACAGCTTTTGTTTCCTGAACAGAAAAAAGACAGGCGGCCTCTTGTACCGTCTGTCTCTTTAGAAAGTTTTTGTGTGAATGTTTTTTGTAAATATTATTACCCGAAATTTTTAATTTTTCAGGTTTTTTGTCACGCGAAGTCGTGTCATAGCTCTTGCAAGAGCGGCCTGGCTTCTGTGATATTCTACAATACTCTGCTTCTGACGGAGCTGTTCTTCAGCACGATCACGTGCTTCTTCCGCTCTTCGTATGTCGATTTCCTCCGGACGTTCTACCGTCAGACAGAACAGTTTCGCACGGTTGTTGATCATCTCAACAAATCCGGAACTGACCGCTACTTCTGTCCAGTTTCCCTCGGAATCCTCAAATTTGAGTTCTCCCGGAACGATCGCACAGATCATATTGGCATGATGGGCAAGAAATTCTTTCTGTCCATCTTCAGCCGGAATGATCAGTGAGCAGGCTCTTCCCGCAAAGAACTGCCTGTTCGCAGCGTATATTTCAAGACCGAATGTATTCTGCATAAGCCTCACTCCTTACTGTTCCAGAGTTTTTGCTTTTTCAATTACTTCGTCTATGGTTCCGACATTGAAGAATGCATTTTCCGGATATTTATCCATCTCTCCGTCAATGATCATCTTAAATCCACGGATTGTTTCTTTCAGCGGAACATATTTTCCAGGAATACCTGTAAAGTTCTCAGCTACATGGAATGGCTGAGACAGGAATTTCTGGATCTTTCTTGCACGGAATACGATGTTTTTATCTTCGTCGGAAAGTTCTTCCATACCAAGGATTGCAATGATATCCTGCAGTTCTTTGTATTTCTGAAGAATCTCCTGTACACGACGTGCAACTTCATAGTGCTCCTCACCGACAACATCAGCTTCCAGAATACGGGAAGTAGATTCCAGCGGATCAACAGCCGGATAAATACCCTGCTCTACAATCTTACGGGAAAGTACGGTCGTCGCATCCAGATGTGCGAATGTTGTTGCCGGAGCCGGGTCAGTCAGGTCATCGGCCGGTACATAGACTGCCTGAACAGATGTAACAGATCCGGATGTTGTGGAAGCGATACGTTCCTGAAGTTCACCCATCTCAGTTGCAAGTGTCGGCTGGTAACCAACGGCTGAAGGCATACGTCCCAGAAGTGCGGAAACCTCGGAACCAGCCTGTACAAAACGGAAAATATTATCAATAAAAAGAAGTACATCTCTGTGTTCCTGATCACGGAAATACTCTGCCATGGTAAGTCCTGTCTCAGCAACACGCATACGGGATCCCGGCGGCTCATTCATCTGTCCAAACACTAAGGCTGTCTTTTCAAGTACACCGGATTCTTTCATTTCGCTCCAGAGGTCATTTCCCTCACGGGAACGCTCTCCGACACCGGTGAAAATAGAATATCCGCCGTGTTCTGTAGCGATATTCTGGATCAGTTCCTGAATCAGGACTGTCTTACCAACACCGGCACCACCGAACAGACCGATCTTACCACCCTTTGCATAAGGGGCAAGCAGGTCAATAACCTTGATTCCTGTTTCCAGAATCTCAACTGCCGGTTTCTGTTCTTCAAAACTCGGCGGATCACGATGGATCACCCAGTGTTCTGCATCGTCCAGCTGGTCTCCTCCGTCAACGGTATCGCCAAGTACATTAAACAAACGTCCAAGAGTACAGTCACCTACCGGAACCTTGATTCCGCTTCCGGTCGCAATGACTTCTCTGTCTCTCTGAAGTCCCTCACTGGCGCTCAACATGATACAACGTACCACATCGTTTCCCAGATGCTGAGACACTTCCATAACACATCTCTTACCATTGTTTTCTACTTCAAGAGCATCTTTGATATCCGGCAGATCTCCATTTTCAAAAACAACATCTACAACAGGTCCCATGACCTGTACGATCTTACCTTTACTCATTATCGTCCCTTCCTTTTCTGGGCTTTCGCACCACTGCAAACCTCTGTGATCTCCTGCGTGATCGCTGCCTGACGTGCACGGTTATACTGGATTGACAGATCCTGTAACATTTTCTTTGCACTGTCTGTAGATGACTGCATGGCGGTCATTCTGGCATTGTTCTCGCTGGCATATGCCTCAACCAGACATCCATAGATCACACCGGTCAGATAATTCGGAATCATAATATCCAGCACACCCTCTGCAGACGGAAACATCTCAATTTCCTCCTGATGGATTTCTGCCGGAATCTGAAGCGGCGAAAAGCTGGTCTTTTTTAAAGGAAGAAGCTGCATATTTACTGCTTCCATCACAACTGCATTCTGCATCTGTGTGTAGATAATATGCACCTCATCCACTTCTCTTTCCAGAAAGCTTCTTATAACTTCCTCACTGATCATTCTTGCCCTGTGCATGGTCGGCTTCTGCACGGTATAGCGGAAGCTTCCATCCATATCCACATTTTTCTTGCTGAAATACTGTCTGCCTACGACTCCAAGCACATAAAGTTTGTGATGACCGGGAGTATTTGCCATAAACTCTTCTGTCATTTTGGTGATATTGTGATTATAAGCACCAGCCATTCCCTTATCACCGGTAACCACGATCGTTGCAATCTTTCGTTCCTCCGTAGGAATCAGATGACGGATACTGAAAAACGGATGCTGTGTATCCGGAATATGTCGGAGAATACGTGCGATCGCGCTCTGCATATTGTAGAAATAAGGCTCCGTATCAGACAATATCTTTTTGGCTTTTTTCATTTTGGAAGAGGAAATCATATACATGGCATTGGTAATTTTCATTGTGTCCTGAACACTGTTGATCCTGCTTTTTATTTCTCTTGCATTTGCCATAAGTTCCTCCTGCCGTTCACTGTAAATTTCGTAAACAGAGACGGCATTCTATACACATAAATTAATTAGTAGCTGCACGGTCTTTAAACTCATCGGCAACCTGAAGGATTTTTTCTCCAAGTTCATCGCTGAGCAGTCCGGTTTCATCGATTTCTTTACCAATCTCCGGATAAACATTATCAAAATATGCAAGCAGATCTTTCTGATACTGTTTTACATCCTTTTTATCCACATGAACCAGTTTCTTGTGGGTAGCTGTCCACAATGTGATAACCTGCTCATGGAGTTTCAGTGGATTACACAGTGGCTGTTTCAGAAGTTCCATCAGGCATCCGCCATATGCAAGCTGTGCTTTGGTCGCATCATCCAGATCTGAACTGAACTGGGTAAATACTTCCATCTCACGATACTGAGCCAGATCAATACGAACGCTTCCTGAAGCTTTCTTCATAGCTTTCGTCTGTGCTGCACCACCAACTCGTGATACAGAAAGACCAACATTAACAGCCGGTCTCATTCCTGAGAAGAACAGGTCGCTCTCAAGGAAGATCTGACCATCTGTAATAGAAATTACGTTGGTCGGAATGTATGCGGAAACATCTCCTGCCTGTGTCTCGATAATCGGAAGTGCTGTAATAGAACCTCCTCCAAGTTTATCACTCAGACGGCTGGATCTCTCCAGAAGTCTGGAATGCAGATAAAATACGTCTCCAGGATATGCCTCACGTCCCGGGGAACGTTCAAGTAACAGGGACAGCGCTCTGTATGCCACTGCGTGTTTGGAAAGATCATCATAAACGATCAGTACATCTTTGCCCTGATACATAAAGAACTCTGCAAGTGCAGTTCCAGCATAAGGAGCAATGTACTGAAGCGGTGCACAGTCACTGGCTGTTGAAGAAAATACAGTTGTATATTCCATTGCACCGTATTTCTCAAGATTGGATACGACTTTCGCTACGGTAGATGCTTTCTGTCCGATTGCTACATAAATACAGATTACATCCTTACCTTTCTGGTTCAGGATGGTATCGATTGCGAGTGATGTCTTACCGGTCTGTCTGTCACCGATGATCAGTTCTCGCTGTCCACGACCGATTGGGAACATGGAATCCAGTGAAAGGATACCTGTCTCCAGCGGTACTGTAACGGATTTACGATCAATGATTCCAGGTGCCGGATTTTCTACCGGACGATATCCTTCTTCTTTGATCTCACCTTTTCCATCGATCGGAGCACCAAGGGCATTGACGATTCTTCCTACATAACCGTTGCCGACAGGAATACCTGCCTGTTTGCCGGTACGGGTTACCTTTGTACCTTCTTTGATTCCTGTATCTTTACCAAACAGGATGCATCCCATGCTGTTGGTACGGATATCCTGAACCATTCCCTTGAGTCCGTTTTCAAATACTACAACCTCACCATACATGGCATGGTCAATCCCGTATACGGTAGCAATTCCGTCACCTACGGAGATAACCGTTCCCACTTCCTGATTCTGGCTGATCTCATCATAATTTTCTATTTCTTCCTTCAGAATAGAAATAATCTCTTCTGGGTTGATTGCGCTCAACGATTTCACCTCCGGGTCAGTTTCTGCTGCAGCATACGATAACGTCCTCGCATACTCCAGTCAAATTCACGTCCGTCTGCCTGAAGGATAAATCCTCCGATCAGACTTTTGTCTTCTATCATTTCTATTTCGGCGCTCTCTGCCTGAAATTCCCGGCACAAAAATGCTTTGATGCCTTCGAGCTGCTGAGCTTTCGGCGGCGTCACATATCGCATCACTGCATGAAGGATACGTTTCTGTCTCCGGCATATTTCCTCATAGTCTTCAAAAATTTCTTCCAGAAGGCCTACATTTCTGTGTTTGCAGGCAACCTTTATGAAATTTTTCATTTCATCAGGGATTACCCTGTCAATCACTCTGCTCTTTGCCTCAAAAGACACCAGTGGATTCGCGAGACTTTCTTTAAGCCCCGGAACCTCACGGAATATTTCTTTTGTTGTCTGTACTGCTTCTGCGGGAACAGAAAGCTCGTACAATGTCTTTGCATAATTAACGGCGGTCACTGTCATCCGGATCACCTGCTTCTTCTATAAATTGATCATATAAGGATAAGTCCTGATCTGCTCCACTGTTCTTACCAATGATCTTGGCTGCTGCTTCCATAGCAAGAGATGCTACATCGCCTTTCATCTGACGCATTGCATTCTCACGCTCCATACGGATATCTTCCTGTGCCTTTGCAAGCATCGCATCCACTCTGGCTTCTGTCTCTTTGACGGTGTTGTCTGCCTGTGCCTTCGCTTCTTTCTTTGCCTGCTCCATGATCTGGTAGGATTCTTCTTTTGCGGATCTCAAAGCACCCTCATACTGCTCCTGAAGTGCTTTTGCATTATCCTGTCGTTCCTTAGCTTCTGCAAACTGCTGGTCGATCATAGCTTTTCTCTGATCCATCACATTTATGATCGGTCCGAATAAAAACCTCTTCATCAAAAGATACAGAACCAACAGGTTGATGATCGTAAAGACAAGGTTGATGTCAATCTTTATCACCGTTGTCCACCTGCCTCTCTCCTGATTAATTCCATATCGTTATTAGCCGAGCATGATGATGATCAGAAGACCGATTACGAAACCGTAAATAGCTGTTGCCTCGGCAAGTGCACATCCTAACAGAAGGTTCTTACTGATTTTGCTTTCTGCTTCCGGCTGTCTTGCGATAGCTTCTACTGCCTTAGAGGTTGCGATACCGATACCAATACCTGCTCCGATACCTGTAAGTACTGCGATAGCTGCTCCGATTGCTACTAATGTTGACATAATTTTTTCCTCCTGAATTGACAAAATTAAAATTTCAAATAAATATTGAATCCTGCTTAAACATCTGTTTACTCGATTGCTTCCTTGATAAAGAGTGATGTTAAGAACACAAATACATACGCCTGAATGAATCCGTCAAAGAAATCAAAATACAGGCTGAATGGTAATGGAAGAATTGCCGGACATATAAACTCCAGCAGTTTCATAACTACAAAACTTCCAAGAACGTTACCAAATAATCGCATACATAATGATGTCGGCCTGATTGCCAGTTCCAGTATATTGATCGGAAGCATGATCGGAACCGGTTCTGCAAAGCTATGCAGAAAACCCTTAAGTCCTCGTTTGTGAAAGCCTGAGTACTCAATCAGAATAATGCTCATGAGCGAAAGTGCTATGGTCACATTCATATCCTTGGTAGGTGGTGTAAAACCAAACACACCCGCAATATTGGCTATTCCGATATAAATTACGGTAGACATCAGATAAGGGATGTATCGTTTTCCCTCTTCTCCCAGAATTCCCATAAAGAAATCCTGAAGAAAACTTACTCCTGATTCCAGAAGAAGCTGTTTCCTGCCCGGATTCTCAACCTTGAGATTACGAACCAGTACCAGAGAAAGTATAAGTAAAACCGCCATGATCACCCATGTAACAACTACACTCTCTGCGATCGGCACTCCGCCAAACACCGGTATCGTAAAGGCAGTCTTGCTTTCCAGCTCTTCTGCCAGTGTGGCTGATAAATTTCCCGTCTTTCTCCCTCCTTTTCTCTCGACCGCTCAAATATATTCAAAATTGGTATGACCGGTCTGCCGTTTGATGCCATTATTTTACGCTCTTTGTCAAAAAAAAGTCAATATTCATTCTCCCTATTTTGTAAAAAAAGGACTGTCGAAATTTATACATTTTTCACAATTATATTTAATATAACTTCATATTATAATTGATACTTCTCCGTAGGATAAAATGGATACGGTGCCGTCTTCTTCCTGTACTTTCAGACGTCCATCCGGGCAGATTTCCAGTGCTTTTGCCCTGCGGATACTGTTTCCGTCTGAAATACATATTTCCCTTCCCGGCACCATATTATGCTGTATATATTCGTTCGGAAGCTTTAATTCCTTCGTTTCTTCCAGAAGAGTATTCACGATCTCCGCTGCCAGACGGCTGCGGTCGAGGCCTGCGGCAGCCTCACGACTTTCATAAATGCCTCCGGCAATTCCCTGCAGTGCATCAGGATATCCATCTGACGCTTCAAATAGATTCAGTCCGATTCCAACCACTGCAAATTCGATATTACCACTCTCAAAGTCAGTGACTGCCTCTGTAAGGATGCCGCATACCTTCCTGCCATTATGATAAAGGTCATTCACCCATTTGATATCCAGAGAGATTCCCGTTACTTTCTTTACTGCCTTATAAACCGCCACAGCTGCCTCAGCGGTCAGAAGCAAACTTTCCTGAATGCTTCCCTTCGGTTCAAGGATCACACTGAGATAGATCCCCGCATCCTGCGGCGAAAAGAAACTTCTGCCCCGTCGGCCGCGTCCGGCACTCTGACTTCCTGCCAGAACAAAGCTTCCATGTCCGGCTTCTCCGTTCACTGCAGCTGCTTTCGCCGCACGATTCGTAGAATCGACTTCCTGATACACTCCGATATAAACCTCCGGAGATAACAAAAAAGGCCGTATTGCCTCAACGGAAAGCCGATCGTTCGCCTTTGCCAGCATATAGCCTTTATTCTGTCCTGCTTCTATCTTGTATCCTTCTTCCCGCAGGGACTTCACAGCTTTCCAGATTGCTGCTCTGGTACAGTGAAGTTCCTCGGCAAGTTTCTCTCCTGAAAGTGTCTCGCCCTTCTGTTTCTCCAGAATCTCCAATAATCTTGATTTAACTGTCATATACTATTCTCTCCATAATTTTTAAGAGTCTTTTTTAAAAAAGATATGTAGTCCCTGCGAATATTCTCCGGTGATACGATTACTGCACCTGTCCCCAGACCGGCAAGCCATCCGTAAAACTGCGGGCTGATGCTGATACGCGCCTGCATGGTAAAATGCTCCTGATCCTTCGGTATCAACATAACATCCTGTCCGAACCGATCCAGCACCACTCCTACAAAATGATTCTCAAACTCCATCTTGACAGTCTGCTCTTTCCCTCCAAACATACCGAACGTACCGGAAACATATTTCGGAAAGTCAAAGTTTCGAAAAATATCCTCTCCATTTCGTTTCTGTGATTCGATACTTACATGCATGATCTTATCGACGCGGTAATGCTTCACGATACTGTTTCGTTCGTCGAGCCCGATCAGATAATAGTTTTCGTTGTTCCAGATCATCTTCCACGGGCTCACCCGGTAACGTGCTCCGTCCCGCTTTGGCTTTAACTCTCTGGAAAAATCCCACTCGTAGTAATTAAAACAAATCTGCCGGTTATCCGCCATGGCATCACATATCTTCTGAATGCTGTCATATATCTCGTGGTTGACTGCCTTACTCCCTGAAAGAACCGAAGCCTGACTCTGTAGTCTCTTCGCTTCACTGATGCTGGTCAGATGTTCAAGCTTGCGTACCAGTTCCCGGGACTGCCGCTCCGTAATAAAACGTGACGACTGTACCGCATCCATAAGAATCTTAAGCTCCGAAAACGAAAAATTTCTGTCTGCCAGATAATAACCGGACGGCCTTTCTCTGCGATTCTCGATCTTCATACCGAATATGCGCAGAGTCTCTATATCCTCATAGACAGTCTTGCGCTCCACACTGATTCCATACCCCTCAAGATACAGAATAAGATCTGGAACAGACATTGGATGTTCACGGTCTGTCCTTTCCATAAACACCTGCATCAGATATAAGATTTTCAGTTTCTGATTAAATGATTTCGGCATGAATTACTCCTCTTATTTGTCAGTCAAAGCAGCTACCACTCCCGAGTATAATACCATAAAACCAAGAGCCAGAGCAATCCTGTCCGCAGAATGAAAATCGACTTTCAAAAGCATTGCTCCCATGATCATAATCTCAATCGTAACAAGTGCACCGAGAACCATCGCCATCACACTGGATAACTTCCGGCGATTTCTTCTTCCGTGATTTTTCTCGTTTCCATAAGCTCTTCTTCCTGCTTCTGCTGTATTGACCATCTTTACATCCTCCTGCATCGAACATATTTTCCGAACACTCGTTTCTTGTATAAGAAGTATCTCATATATTATGTCCAATAAAACGGGATGAAGTAAATAAATCCAAATATATGTTCGTTTTTTATGCAGAAAGATTGATTTTTTCTATTTTCCAGCTTTTATTATCTACATACAGAACTGCCATCGTCGGTTCCTGCCCGAACCGGCTCCTTCCACAGCTTCCGGGATTCAGCCAGAGCCGGTCGTCGATCATCTTCTCAAAATACGTATGTGTATGTCCGAATATGACAATCTGCGTGTCTTTCAGATCCCATGCCACATCTTTTTTATTATGTGTCATAAAAAAAGAAATATTTTCTATCTGAAACCTGAGTGCAGTTGCAATTCCCCGCGCCCAGTCTCCGTCATTGTTTCCCCTGACCGCATAAAGATTTCCTAATGGCCGGAGCTGATCCAGGATCTCCGGCCTGTCCACATCCCCGGCATGCAGGATGCAGTCACAGGTTTTCAGTATTTCGAGAACTTCCGGTCTCAGAAGTCCATGTGTATCTGATATGATCCCAATCTTTTGTGCCATATTCCTCCTCCTGATCTGCCGGATAATCGCTCCCTGCCATTTTTAATAACCTTCAATTCTTCTTTCACGGCGAAGTGCATACCTCTTTTCTGCACCCTGCCACTCGGCCTTTTCTGCCTCAGTCTCCACGATCAGTCCCGGAACTTCTACTTTGTTATCATTTTCATCAAGTGCAACCATCACTTCATATGCACGGTTGATCATTTTACGCATTCCCTGTGAATCTTCCACGTATGTATCGATCCGGACTTCCATCGATGTTCTGCCGACATAAGTCATCTTTCCGATCAGAACAACTGTATTTCCCAGATAGGCTCCTGCTTTGAAATTCAGATTATCCACACACGCTGTTGTCACAATCGTCCCTGCATGACGGTGTGCCACGATTCCTGCCATTTCGTCAATCCACTGCATCAGAACTCCGCCAAACAGACGTCCGTAACTGTTGATGTGTTTATTCATAATAAGATATGTGTTCTCTGTACGGGAATCTTCCACCCGTTTCATTTTACGCATCGTTTCTTCTCCTTCTTATAAAATTCCCTGTTCTCTGAAGCGTGCGGCTGCTTTTTTATATTGAGGCATATTTACCTTATATTCTTTTCCCATGCGCACCACTTCATACACCAGTCCGTCCATCTCTGAACGTTTTCCTTCCATGACATCTCTCTGCATGGATGTCGTTGCTTCCGGAGAAAGTGCCGCCAGTATCTTAAGATTTCTCTCAACCAGATCTTCCTCGAACTCAATTCCCATTGCGTGAGAAAGTGCAACAATCTCACGTATAAGTGCCTTGAACATTTCTCTCTGCTCGCCTTCCCGCTGAAAATCAGCAGCAACGGCATTGCAGTAAAGACCTGCTGCCCCGATCGGTGAAACATAGGAAAATTTCACCATGGCATCTCTGCGTATATTTTCAGACAGGACAACCTCCATCTCATCCGATGCCATATCTTTTGCCACTTCACGCATTTTTTCCGTCTCTTCTTCCGGTTTTCTTGCTCCAAACACCACTCTTAGGATTTTTCCATGCTGAAGGATCACACCAGGTTCCAGAATATTTGCTGAAACATAAATACAACCGTCCGTCACAGTAAGCTCCGGGAGTTTTTTCTGCAGACGGCCGCCTGTACCATAAATATTCAGGATTGGAATCACAATCGTTTCTTTTCCTGCAATTTCCTTTATGGTCGGAACCGTCTCATCTATGGAATAGCCTTTAACACATACCAGTATCACATCTGGCGTTTCTTTATATTCTTCTGCAGTGCATGCCTTTACCGGCAGTGTTTCCCTGCTTTCATCCCACAGTTTCTGTATTGCCAGTCCGTTTTTTCTGATTGCTTCCAGATGTTTTCCTCTGGCAATCAATGTTACATCTTTTCCTGCTTTTTCCAGAAAGAATCCAAGGCAGCCCCCGGTTCCTCCGGCTCCTATGATTGCATATTTCATCTGATACATTCTCCTTTGTTTTCATATTACAGGAAGTTCCTGTAAGTTTTCATGTTATTTGAACATTACGGAGTAATTTCCTATTACATAAAAAATCGGCTCTCCGATCATGGAGAGCCGAAAATTACAGCCACAGGCTGTCCTGCATCTTATATGTTCTTTGCACAGATATCCGCAAGGCAGCATCTGTCACAGTAAGGTTTTGTCCTTGCCGTGCACACCTCACGTCCATGATACACCAGACGATGGCAGAAATCACTGCCTTCCTCCGGCGGTATGATCTTCCAGAGAGCCATCTCAACCTTTTTTGGTTCTTTGATTCCGTCCACCAGACCGATGCGGTTACACAGACGGATACAGTGTGTATCTGTCACAATCGCAGGTTTGCCGAAAACGTCACCCATGATCAGGTTTGCACTCTTGCGTCCGACTCCCGGAAGTTTCAGAAGTTCCTCAAAAGTTGTCGGTACATTGTCTGCATACTGTTCGTGCAGGATGCGCATGCAGGCGCTGATATCCCTCGCCTTGCTTTTACCGAGTCCGCACGGGCGCACGATTGCTTCGATCTCCTCAGGCTCTGCTGCGGCAAGCGACGCAACATCCGGATATTTTGCATACAGATCTTCCACAACAACATTTACCCTTGCATCGGTACACTGTGCTGCCAGCCGAACACTGACGAGCAGTTTCCATGCCTGGTCATAATCCAGCGTACAGCCTGCATCCGGATATTCTTTTTTCAGTCGGTCGATCACTTCCAGTGCCAGTTTCTCTTTTGTCATTCTTTTTGCTTCCCTGATATCGTAATTAGATAGTTCCGAAAATACGGTCACCTGCATCCCCAAGTCCCGGGCAGATGTATGCGTGGTCGTTCAGTTCACGGTCCAGATGTCCTACATAGATCTGCACATCCGGATGTTCTTTGTGAAGACGCTCCAGACCCTGTGGTGCAGCGATAACGAACATGCATTTGATGTTCTTTCCGCCGTGTTCTTTGATCATTCTGACTGCATCAACAGCAGATCCGCCGGTAGCAAGCATCGGGTCTGTAACAACGATCAGACGCTGTTCGATCGGATCCGGAAGTTTACAGTAATATTCATGTGGTTCATGTGTCTCCGGATCTCTGTAAAGACCGATATGGCCGATCTTTGCGGACGGAACAAGTGTGGTGATTCCGTTTACCATACCAAGACCTGCACGAAGTACCGGAACTACGGCAAGTTTCTTACCGGAGATCATTGGTGTCATACATGTCTCGATAGGAGTTTCAACCTCAACATCCTCGAGCGGAAGATCTCTCAGAGCCTCATATCCCATAAGTACTGCGATCTCTTCGATCAGTTTACGGAACTCGTTTGTTCCTGTATTTTTGTTACGAAGCATAGAAATTTTGTGCTGGATCAGCGGATGATCCATAATAAATACATTCTCCATAATTTCCTCCATCAATAACTTTATCATACTCTGTGTAATTTATAAGTTACTGTTCACTTCGTTCCAGTAACATTTATAACTATGGTGATTATACCTTATTTCTTTTCCATTGACAACTCCTGCCGAAATGATACACTGAAAATATATAGTTGCATTGTTACTGTTCACAGGTAATATCCCGCGAGGTGTTTTGCCATGAATATGGCAAAATCCCGAGACATACGGGGCAAAATCCCATCACCGAAGGTGATTTGAAATGGATTTTGACCAAGTTGCTGTGAACGGAGTGAACAGTAACGTTGCATTTCACGTACCATATGCATTTTCATACTTATAGCTATTCCCCTCATTTGAAAGGAGCATCCAGAATGACCGCATATGAAGAGGATTTTCTTTCTACAGGACAGGAAACGCGCAGGCTCGCGATTGCCCTGAAACGCTTCTGCGAAATCGAAGATCCCGCATGGAAAAATAAATATCAGAAATATCTGGCTTTGCGTTTTCGTCCTGCGCTTTCTGCCCTGATCCGCGAGGGAGATCTGGCACGGATACAGGCACTGTGCAGCTTTGCCCCGGTCACGGAAGCTGCCCTCAATTCCTTTATTGATGAATCCGTACAAAACCGGCAGGAAGAAATCCTTGCTTATTTTATGAATCTGAAAAAAGACCGCTTCGGTTTTCATGACCGCGAATTTACCCTTTAAACCATCTTCAGGAGATTTTTATGAACCAGACACTTTTTGCAGAACCTGCTTCTCTCTGTCTGAAAATCTGGGATCTGGCACGGGAACAGCTTTCTGTAAAATATCCTTTTTTTCGAAAATTAATATGGGATTTTTCCTTTCAGGAATCCTCTGACACACATACTGCCGGAACAGACGGACACATCATTTACTTTGCTCCGGAATTTCTGATCCAGACTTTTCAGAACGATCCGGACGCGCTGGAAGCATTGCTTCTGCACATGTTGTATCACTGTCTGTTCCTCCATCCTGTGATGGAAATACCGCCTGACCATACTCTGTGGAATCAGGCCTGTGACTTTGCAGTCGAACGCCTGATCACCGGAAACAAAAATTTCTCATCCCCGTCAGTCATCTACCATGAGCTACAGACCACTTCAGAAGAAACTGTCATCCCGATTGTCGACGACCATCAGTTCTGGAAGCTGGCGGACCGTAAAAAAATTCTGGAACAGATGAAGCAGATCTGGAATTCCGGCACAGGTGCCGCCGGTCTCGGACTTTACGGAAATTCCGGCCGTGGAACGGCTCCCGGCAATCTCACGGAAGAACTTGTTCTGCAGCAAAAGCACCGCTATGACTTCCGCCGTTTTCTCAGACGTTTCGCCGTCCAGCGGGAAGAACTGCACACCGATACTTCCAGTTTTGATTATATTCCTTATGTCTACGGACTGAACCATTACGGAAACATGCCGCTGATCGAACATCTGGAATATCAGGAAATGAACCGTATGGAGGAACTGGTGATCGCTATCGACACCTCCGGTTCCTGCACGACCGAAACGGTATGCCGCTTCATGGAAGAAACTTACGGAATCCTCAGTGATCATGAGAATTTTTTTCAAAAAATGAATCTCTATATCATCCAGTGTGACAGTTTTATTCAAGACTGTGCACACATTACCTGTGAAAAGGACTGGAAACGATACCTCAGTAATCTGCAGATTCACGGACGTGGCGGCACAGATTTCAGACCGGTCTTTGAACATGTGGAAGCGCTTCGCTCCGAGAGAAAAATCCGTAACTTAAAAGGTCTTCTGTACTTTACCGACGGTGACGGGATTTATCCGCCAAAACCAACTTCCTATCAGACCGCTTTTGTTTTTTATCATGAAAAAGCCCTGCACCAGCAGGTTCCCACATGGGTCACAAAGCTCTATCTGGACGATGAAAATTTCAGGCAGTGATTTCTGCCCTTCTCATACAGACCTTCCGGAGAAAGGACACATAACCTTATGAATATCAAAGATGCAAAAAAAGAATTGCTTCATACAATACAGATTTATACCAGAAAAGATGCACACGGACACTATCTCATGCCGGCTGTACGCCAGCGTCCGCTGCTGCTTATCGGGCCTCCGGGTATCGGCAAAACTGCCATTATGGAACAGGTGGCAAAAGAATGTGGAATCGGACTCGTTTCCTATACGATCACACACCACACCCGTCAGAGCGCAGTCGGACTTCCTGTAATCGTAAAAAAGAATTTTCAGGGAAAAGAATACTCCATAACGGAATACACAATGAGCGAGATCATTGCGTCCGTTTATGAAAAGATTGAAGAAACCTCCTGCAAAGAGGGAATTCTTTTTATTGATGAAATCAACTGTGTCTCCGAAACTCTGGTCCCTACCATGCTGCAGTTTTTACAGAATAAAACTTTCGGTACCCATCCTGTCCCGGAAGGCTGGGTCATTGCTGCTGCAGGCAACCCTATCGAATACAACCGCTCTGCACGGGAGTTTGATATCGTTACACTTGACCGCGTAAAAAGAATGGACATTGAGCCGGATCTTGATATCTGGAAAGAGTATGCCTATGCAAAAGGTCTTCATGCTTCTGTCATCTCTTATCTGAACCTGAAAAAAGAACATTTTTATCACATTGAAAACACTGCTGCCGTAGTCTCCTTTGTGACCGCCCGTGGCTGGGAAGATCTTTCTTCTATTTTATTTGGATATGAAGAACTTGGATTTATTCCCGATGAAAACCTGATCCGTCAGTATATCCAGGACGACGATATTGCCAGAGATTTTACCGCTTATTATCAGCTGTATGCAAAATACCGTAAAGATTACCCGATTGCCGGACTGCTTGAGGGAAATTTAAATGAAAAAGATTTTCAGGCACTATGTACGATGGCATCCTCCGCTCCATCAGACGAGCGGCTCAGTGTATGCAGTCTTCTTCTCGATGGCTGGAACCGATATTTCCTGCAGTTTGAGGAAGAAGATCATTTCGTAATACGGCTTCAGGAAACGCTTTCTCAGGCAAAAACTGCCCTGCTTGCCGGATCCTCTCTGGCTGATTTTGCAGAGCAGTATCGAAATGCATTAAAAATCCGCCGGCAGAATCAGCTTCTTGACAGTCGTGAAACAGACGAATCCGAAAAAACAGCCCGACTCCTCGAAGACAGTCTGATAGAAACAAGAAAAAAACGACTCACTGCGCCGGATGAAATCATTGATGTTCTCCGAACTGCACTGAGCCGTTCTGCTACCATCCGCAAAGATCTCGCACAGAAAACACAGCTTGCACTAAAACAGGGCTTTGCCTTTGCAAAAACTGCTTTTCACAACGGACCGGAATTACTCTTTCTGATCTCCGATCTCAGCCACAACAGTTACGCCATGTCTTTTATTCGGACTTTCGGATGTGAAGATTATTTTGTTTTCAGTAAAAAACTTGAGTTCCAGAAAGAACGCGCACAGCTTCTTCAGGAAATTGATGCAGCCACACTCAATTTTCGCTGCTGAACCCTCCCCGCATTTTCCGGTAGCCGCCATTCTGCTGTTCCAGAATCTCTCGGAACTGAGATGCATACATACCAAGCGACATCGCCATACATACGGCGCACGCACCAATCAGTACATTGGAGGTCGAATACGGAAGTCTCGGACCCACCATCAGGATCATAACAACTGCATACGTTACGGATGTATTCAGCTTGCCATGCCACTGTGGTTCAATGGTCGTTCTCGTTTCCATGATCACCTTCCATCCGGTAACCATCATGTAGCATTCTTTGACCGCAAACAGAATCAGTACAAGTTCTGCAAGCGGATAACGCGGAATCAGATATGCCAGCATCACTCCCTGCATAGCCTTATCGGCAACCGGGTCAAGGATCCGTCCGAATCTGCTGACACTGTTAAACGAGCGCGCAATCCGTCCGTCCAGAATATCCGTAGCGGCGGCTGCGATCACAAGCAGTACAAGCAGTGGCCGGTACTGTACGGTACCGTATCTTTCAAAAGTTCCCAGAAACAGGATAGCCAGAACGAGCCGCACAGAACTTAAGAGATTCGGCAACGTCAGAATCTCTTTCTTTGTAAATACTTCTGACAGTCGTTCCTGCCTTGCAGGAATTACTTTGTAGAATAACTGGTAACAAAGGATATTCAAAATCAGTGCTGTCATTACATCGGCAACACTGTGCTGCTTCAAAAACATCGTTGACAAAACGATCGATATGCCAAGAACGATCTGTGCCACAGTAAAAATCCGGTTCTTCCGGCATCGCTCGTTCTGATACAGCGCAATACAGCTCGCTGTCGCATTGAATACATGCATACTCGGGAAAATATTGGTCGGTGTATCAATCTTGTACAGAAATCTGACAACATTCAGAAATACACCGTCACCTGCATTGGTAAGATCCGGTCTCAGATGCTGTCCGTTCGGATAAACAAAGGAAATCAGCAAAAACAGTGTCATGCCTGCTCCTAATGTTCCGAGATACTGATAATATTCTTTTTTGCTCGGACACGATACTGCGAAATAAATCACCGTCCCGATCAGGAAAAAATACCACATTACATATGGAATAATAAAGTACTCACAAAATGGGATTCTGTCATCTGCAAGAGAATGAATGATATGTATTTTTACATTGCTCTGCTCCATCAGCATAAACGAAACCATATAAAAAATCCCATATGCCGGTATGATCCATAAATGCTTTGATTTCTTCAGATAATTCAAAATATCACCTTTCCATCCTTTCGGCCCTGGCCAGATTCTGTTGTCTTCAGGATTTCTGATTTTTCTGTAGCTTATAATATACCCTATCCTATCAAATAATCAATGCACAAAATGCCGAAAATGGACAGTTTTACAAAAATTTCATAGTTGTTTTATAAACATCTTACTTCTGCCTGCAAAAAAAGGAAGCGCTTTATGCTACGCTTCCTCTTCTGCTCTGCTGATCATTCTTACAGATCTGCTGAAACTCTCTTAATTTTTCTTTTGCCTGAGGACTTAAATCCTGAGGTACCTGAATCCGGATCGTCACATACTGATCACCATGTACAGACGGATTCTTCATGGAAACGATTCCCTTACCTCTCAGACGGATCTTTCTGCCGGTCTGTGCGCCCTCCGGAATCTTGCAGATCACATCCCCGTATAGCGTAGAGACTTTCGCCTCACCGCCAAATACAGCTGTTGTAAACGGAATCTCCATAGTTGTATAAACATCCATTCCTTTTCGTTCAAAACCAATCTTAGATGCTACATGCACCTGTAAAAGAAGATCTCCTGCCGGACCACCGCCAAAGCCCGGATTACCCTTACCTTTCAGACGGATGCTCTTACCATCCTCCATTCCGGCCGGGATATGGACTTTCAGTGTCTGAACCGTTCCGCTTCCGGACGGATCCGATAATCTCAGCATCTTATCACAGCCGAAAGCTGCATCGTCAAAACTGATGGTCACCTCTGAATGAAGATCACTTCCTTTTGCCTGTGCACTTCTTCCTCCGAAGCCGCTGTCAAATCCTCTGCTCTGTCCGCCAAATCCACTGCTGCTTTTACCATGAAACATATTTCCGAAAATATCTCCAAAAATATCACCCATATTGCCGTTTTCAAAATGGTACTCATGATAAGCGCCATTTCCACCCTGACCAAAATCAAAACCGCCAAAGCCGCCGTGAAAGCCATTTTCTGCTGCACCCTGACCACTGGCACCATACGGATTGCCGCCTTCTTCAAATGCCGCGAATCCATACTGGTCATATAATTTTTTCTTTTCTGTATCGCTCAATACATTATATGCTTCTGTAACTTCTTTAAACTTCTGTTCTGCCTGCTTATCACCGGGATTCATATCCGGATGATACTTCTTTGCAAGCTTTCTGTATGCTCTTTTTATTTCCCTGGCATCGGCATTTCTCCCAATCCCAAGAACTTCATAATAATCTCTCTTAGCCATAATGCCACCTCCGGTTTACTTGTCAAAAAAGAGATGCAGTTTTTTTCACCGCATCCCTTTCCATCTCCTCTTGTTCTATTTGTAATATAACACGCATTTTATGTTATGTCAAGCATCCGGAGAATATTTTTGAAAATTACACTTAGAAATAATCCGATATGTATGGCGTCTGCTGTTCAATTGCGTCTTCGAGCATATCGATCGTCCATTCCGCAGCCTGAATACGTCCGATCTTTGCCAGATATTCCGGACGTTTATACCCCATCAGCATCGTTGTCATGGTCTGGATATCAATTGTATCTTCACATCTTTCCATGATCCTCATGACCTGCCCATGCCCTTCACGGGAGATCGTCAGATGAAAATATCCCTGATTGCATTCCATGATCGGATCGATCAGTTTGAATTTCCATTCACGGTCAAGTACGCTTGGTTTGAACGGATATTTTTCTATAAAGGAAACGAAATCTACGATTCTTCCCATATAATATGGAGAGATCACTTCTTTTATTCCGGCATCTTCGAGAAGAAATGCCAGAGGCTCATCCGTATAGGTATCTCCCTCGACCTGATTGATCATGGAAAAATGTGCCGCAACAAAATTCCAGAGGCCGGTGCGGGCATCTTCATTAATAAAAATCATATCCTTGATGTGGAATACCTCATTCGCAATCCAGTAGATCACATAACCATCCGGTTCGTTTTTTTCATTGTAATAGATTGCAGCCATAATATCATCAGAATCCCAAAGCCAGTATTCGTTCCATGCCAGATCATCACGAAGAATTGCCCCATGTGTACGCATGGCATAACGTTCGTAGGTTTCTTTCAGCTCATCGCTCTCAGTCTTTACACGGCGCACATCTCCCGGAACCTGACGGTTCTTCGGAAGCTGATAATCCTTGATTTCATAAGAGATCTTGTCTGAGATCAGTTCCCAGCCCTTACGTCTGTAGTACGGAATTGAATACGGGTAAAGATAACAGATATCCTGGCCTTTCTCTTTCATGTTTTTCAGTGCCTGCTCCAGAAGCTTATGCATCAGTCCCATGTTGGAGTATTCCGGATAAGTGCCGACTCCGGTCAGGCCTCCCATTGCATAAGTCCTGCCAAAGATTCTGACCTGCATCGGGTAGACTGCCACCTGTGAAACAAGGGTGTCATTGTCAAACCAGCCAATAACATCAGCCTTTTCCATGGTAGGAAATTTTGCACGGATAATCTCGCGCTCCTGCCATCCGATCGAGCTTAATTCCTGCTCCGTGACCTGAAAAACATAGCGAAGAAGAGCATTGTACTGTTCCATATATTCGCTGCCTACGGGTTTCATCTTGAGATTCTTTTTGTTATTCATATGTCCTTTCCTTTTGGCTGTTTCCTATTACCCACAAGTCCCACCCCTCGGCTGAAGGGTGGGACTGAAATTGTACCATATCTTATACTGAAGTGTTTCAACCTCAACTCCACTGCGTTCCGTTTCGGTTGAGGGCATCCGCCCTATATGTTGTCATCTGAATCCCTGTTTACGTGCAAGCACGACACAGGTCTTCAAATTCCAACATGCACTTCAGATTTTGAATCAAAACTCTGGTTCAATTAAACCGTATGTGTTTCCTTTACGTTTGTATACTACGTTGACCTGCTCGGTTTCTGCATTGAAGAATACGAAGAAATTGTGTCCCAGAAGTTCCATCTGTACGCATGCATCTTCCGGATACATCGGTTTGATTCCGAACTTTTTGGTACGGATGATCTTTACTTCATCATCCTCTTCATAGTCTTTGTCCAGATATTCTTTCTGGAAATTTGCTGCAGCCTGCTGTTTGTCCACGATTTTATTTTTGTATTTGCGAAGCTGACGCTCGATGACTTCTTCTACCAGATCGATAGATACATACATATCATTGCTTACCTGCTCGGATCTGATAATGTTTCCTTTCATCGGGATCGTTACCTCGATTTTCTGTCTTTCTTTTTCAACACTTAAGGTTACGATAACCTCTGTGTCCGGTGTGAAATACCGTTCCAGTTTGCCGAGTTTGTCCTCAACGGCTGTTTTGAGTCCCGGAGATACTGTGATGTTTTTTCCGCTGATAATAAATTTCATAATCCCATCCCCTTTGCTGTTTATTTTGGATGATATTTAATAAACAACTTGTTTTGTTGTTCATGCATCCATTATAACACACTCTTACGAATTTTAACACAATTTTATGAAATTTTTATATAAATTCTGACTAAAAACAAGTATAAAGATTACAACTCCGACAATGGTCATTCCCAGCCCCAGACTTCTGTATGGTGTCTCATATTGCAGGACAACCTCATGTGTTCCGGATGGAATCTCGATTCCGCAAAGTCCGCTGTTGATATTGGAAACTTCCACCGTTTCTCCATCGATTTTAGCAGTCCAACCCTTCTGATAGAAAAACGGTACACACAGCATTTCATTTTCCTGCGTATCGTTTGTCACCTGTGCCTGATAGGTGCTGTCGCTGTAGCTTACGTCCGACACACCGGAATTTTTCAGCGCCGTATAACCGGTTGCATCAAGATCATAAGATTTCACCTCAAAATCTTTGATCGTTGCATAATCGATCCGGGTACTTACATCAACACGAAGTGCCGTGATTCCTGCCGGAACCACGTGTTCCCATGTATTATGTTTCTTTGTGATTGAGAAAGTATAAACTTTATCTGCCGAAAATCCTTCGTCGCCTTCTGTCTGATAATAAACTGCCATCTCGGTATCCTCAGATACGTCCATTGTCAGAGAAAGTCCATATAATTTGTTCTCGTCAGCAAAGTCGGATTCCACTCCCGGGAAGATCACGTTTGGATCTGCCCCAAGATCACGGACAGTAATACCGTCGGCATTGTTTTCCATCGTACAGTCGACTGCTTCACTCACGTTCTCCATCAGGGAAGTATCCGTTCCTTCCGGCAGAGATGCCTCTTTATACGCTCCGTTCTTTTCTGCATCAGTGTAATAAAATCCCGAAAGAGAAGTCAGTGTCTTATCAAGTCCGGACAGTTTCTTAAGTCCGCCGGCACTCCATTCTTTATCATACAGATATCCGAAAGGAAGTGCATAGTTATTTTCGTAAACGGTTTTACCCCCGGCTTCTCCTACCGGTGTGTATACCTTCTGCGGAGCATTGTAACCGGCACCGCCAAACAGATATTTCGTACCAAGCAGCGAATTTCTGATGTAATCATCCTTGTTAAAATCTACAAAATTAACAGACAGTGTTTCCGGTCCGTACATTTTATGGTAACTGACAAGGGATGACGGATTCGTACTCATATAAACCGATAATCCATTATAGCCCTGTGCCATACCATCATTTTCCGCGGTCGACCTGTAAGATTTTTCGATTCGATAAAGAGAATCATCCTGCGATTTCAGATAGTTCACAGCATCAGTCGTACCATCATTATAATATTCTGTTGCCAGCTGGTTTCTGGTCGGTGACTCACGGTGCCACAATGATGGATAATTCAGTATAAAAAGTTCGCAGACAAGCACTGCCAGAATTACCGTCGAACCGATTTTGTATAATTTTTTTATATTCGTCACGATGAGCACAAGAATCAGATATACTGCAAAGAAGACACTCACTTCTGCCACGATTTTATTGTTGATTTTGATGTTCTTAAAGCTGTAAATATATGCCAGCAGTGCCGCATATAAAACTACCGCCAAAATCCCGCCGCCAAGAACTGTTTTTTTATTTCTTTCGCGTAAAACATCCTGCAAAAAGAGTCCGATGATAAGTGCCTCTGCAAAACAGATCATAAAGCACCAGCGATGTGCGGATTTTGTAAAAATAAGAATACGGCTCGTGACCGGCATCACCGACAAAAAGATCACCAGAACCGTCAGGATAATCGTACGTACTCTGGTTGATTTCTTTATGATGAAATAGCTGACTGCCAAAATTGTCAGAATGCTGACTGCCAGTACCATTCCTTCATAATAGTTAAGACTTCCCGTATAGTCTTTGTCGATACCAAGTATCTGATTGGACAAAAAACGGGCAAAAATAGTCCCGATCGTCCTGCTTTTGTAAGGACTGAGGATTCCGGAAGTTACGCTTCCGTTCAGTGCACCGGAACGGGCGCTTTCAAGAAATGTATCTGCGATCGGTATGAGCGCGATTCCTCCCATCAGCACACCGAGAATTCCCATTCCTCCAAGTCCGGCCACTTTTCCTGCCGTACTTTTGACAGAACGTTTTTCTATTAAACTGTAAACCAGCAGATAAAATACTGCAAAGAATGCAATCATATAAAGGAAATAATAACTTGCAAACAGCAGCATTGTCACTGTAAGTACAAGTCCGGCATTTTTCCAGCGTTTTTCTCCGTTAAGATAACACTGAAAGAAATACATAAATACGGTAAAAAGTGCCATGCATGTACAGAATCCGTACTGCTGTCCCCAGAGGATCACATAACCGGAAAAGGTCCATGCAAGTGCAGCTGCCATCGTTCCGATTCCCTCTCCCATCAGTTTACGGTAAAACAGATATCCCACAAGAGATATCGTCAGAAGCTTCAGATATGCAGATGCAAGCACTGCCCACGGAAGCAGTCTCTGCGGTGCAAGAATCAACAGCAGATTATACGGAATCAGATATGCCGGATAATAAGAAGACAGATCCATTCCAAGTCCTGCCTGCAGTGCATAACCACTGTCTCCGCTTCTGAACAGTGAAGAAAACATCTCATACTGCGCATAATTGATCTGCAAAGTGTCCGCTCCGCAATCTGTAAACACATAAGCAAAACCACCCAGAATAAATTTGCTGTACAGGAGTGCAAAAAGTCCGCTTGTAATCAGAAAAAGCCACACCAGTTCGTTTTTCCAAATCGGTTTTCTCTGTGTATCTGTCACTGTGCGTCCTCCTCTTTTTCTGCTTCCTCTTCATCGAAGTTCAGACGTTCTTCCTCGACAACAAGCGGCCGGTCAAGCACCCTTGTATTAATACTCAGGACATATTCTCCAAGGAATCCGATAAAGAACAGCTGCAGTGCTCCGAGGAAAAATACCCCGATCAGCAATGGTGCAATACCTGCTGAAAAACGATTCCAGAACATCAGTTTCATGATCAGATAAACGATTGCAGCTACCATACTCAAACCACCGATAATAAACCCTGCAAAAGTTGCAAGTCTCATCACTACTTTAGAATAGGAAGTAATTCCTATCATCGCATAATCATACAGGCTGTAGAAGTTATTTTTGCTCTTTCCTGCACGACGTTTCGGCTGCGTATATTCAATTGCGGTATAGTCAAATCCCAGTTCCGCGATAATGCCTCGCAGATATGGAAGCGGATCATGCAGATCACGCACAACATCTACGAATTTCTTGTCATACAGGCCAAAGCCGGTAAACTGATTGATATGATCAATATCTGTGATTTTGTTGATCATCCGGTAATAGCAGGAACGAATCCAGTACATGGTCCTGCGTTCCTTGCTTGCACTCTTGATTCCGATGACAATCTTTGTTCCCTTTTCCCATTCACGGACAAATTTCGGAATCATGTCAACCGGATCCTGAAAATCTGCTGTCAGACGTACCACGCAGTCTCCATATGCCTGTTTCATTCCATATACCGGTGAACGTGCCTGTCCGAAATTCTTCGCATTAAAAATCGCCTTGATTTTTTTATTATTTGCACACAGTCCGCGAAGCAATGCCTGTGTGTTGTCTTTGGAGTGATTGTCGATAAACAGGATTTCATAATCATATTCACTTAAATCCCGCTCCATCACTTCTATTACCGCTTTTGAGAGCGGTACGACATTTGCTTCTTCATTGTAAGTCGGTATTACAATTGAAATTTTCTTCCTCATGTTCATTCTCCTGTATTCTGTTTTCCTCCGCTGTCAGTGTTTCTTTGGAAGCGGAATATACATGTTTTCTTCCAACTCTTTATGATCTAAAAACGGATACATATCTTCAAGCGGTGCAGATACCATACTTCCATCAGCAAGCTTTTTCGCTGCAGTCTTTGGCTCCGTCTTCTGGTATTTCGTCACATAAACCTCACATACTGCCGCACCATCCATATCCAGCACTTCTCTGATCACTTTCGGAAGTTCCTCTGCGTGGTGAATTGCCCTGTATGGAAAACCATATGCCGGCGCCAGCTTTTTAAGATCCGGAAAGCTTAAGTCCTGACTCTCCTCACCTACTCCTACAAGCGGCGGAGCAAAATAACTCTGCTGTGTCTGACGAATAGAATGATATCCCTGATTGTTGATCACAAACAGTTTCACCGGAAGCCGATTCTGCCGGATCGTCTGTAATTCCTGAATATTCATCTGAAGACTTCCTTCACCCGTAACACAGACTACCTGTTTGCCCGGCTGCGCCACGCAGATTCCGGTTGCCGCCGGAAGGCAGAATCCCATGGAAGCTGTATTTGGATTGGTAATAAAGCGCTGGCCTTTTTTTACACGAAAAGCCTGACTTCCGGCAACTCTTGAAGTTCCCACACTGACCATCAGCGTCTCATTTTCCTGCATTGCCTTTGACAGTTCTTCATAAAAAGCATAAATATTGGTACAGCCTTCTTCTATTGTTTCGTAATGTTTCGCAGTCACCACCGGATATTTCTGTTTCCAGATCTGACACTGATGAACCCATTCCTCTCCCTGAAAGAGTGGATGTTTTTCATCAGCTCCGCGAAGCTCTGCCTCACAGATCAGTTTGCGGATCAGCTCGCCCGCATCCCCGACTACAGGAAGACTCACGTGAAGATTCGGTTTTTTCAGTTCATTTTCATCAATATCATTCAATATTGTGAAGCTCTCTCTTGCCCAGTCCTGATACTGGAAACCTGTCTGTGCAAAGCCCTGCCGGTTTCCTATAGAAAGAAGCACATCACTGTTCTGTAGTGCAAAATTTCCCGGACGTGTTCCGGTTCCTCCGCTCCTTCCCACAAAATACGAATGATCCGATTCCAAGGCGTCAACACTGCTCATTCCTGTGATCACAGGAACACCCAGAATATTTACCAGTCTGTGAAAATCTTCTATCGCACCTGCAAGCCGTACACCATTTCCCGGAAACAGTACCGGTCGATGGCTCTGCGCGATCCTGTCCAAAATTTCTTTTACTGTATCCTGCGTGATCTCCGCAGGTATTTCTTCCGGATTTTCTTTCGGATCGTAACCTCTCAGTTTCTCCGTCTCAATCGTTGCTCCCTGTACATCCAGCGGAATATCCAGCCATACCGGTCCCGGTCTTCCGTTCACCGCCATATAGAGTGCTTTTTCCAGATGATAACGAATTTCTTTTGGATCAATGACCATCTGTGCATATTTCGTAAGCGAAGCAACCACCGGAACAATGTTACATTCCTGCACTCCCATACTTCGAAGTTTCAGTCCGGAAGCTGCAACTGTCGTCGCATATCTCGCCTGTCCGGAAAAAACAAGCATAGGAATCGAATCCATCCAGCAGCCCAGCACACCGGTAATGGCATTCGTCGCCCCGGGTCCTGTCGTCACGCAGACTGCCGCCATACGATTATCCATACGTGCGTATGCTTCGGCTGCCATCGCACATGCCTGCTCATGATGCTGATAAGTACAGTGCAGTTTCGGATGATGTCCAAAGGCATCATTCATATGCATGGCACCCCCGCCTGTCACGGTAAACACATCCCGGATGCCCCGGTTTGCAATACAATCCGCTATATAATCAGATACTTTCTGTTTCATAGAACTTATTTCCTTCCATCCCACTTATTCTCGCAGACCATAAATTTACCGGACGCCTGAATCGGGATCTCATCTACATAGGTAATACGGATTTCCGCGTCTTCTCCCAGATAGTGACGGTATGCTGCAAGAAGCTCTTCAACATTCAGTTTTGTCCTGTCCGCATTGACAAGAAGTTCGTACTCCTTTTCGCCCCACTGGATGCATCTGGCCTGATAAACCACTCCCTCAAATTTCAGAAGTGTATTCATGAACACATGGATGGACAGTGGTTCGCCCTTTGTGTTATACATCAGAGATCCGCGTCTTCCATAGATTTCCACATATTTGCCATGGATGCGGCCTTTTTCATCCCGGTCGATTCGCATCATTCCGGTATCTCCGGTATCATAACGTACCATCGGGAATGTCTTATTGTAATAATCTGTCACAACGATTCTTCCGAGTTCTCCCGGTTCTGCCGGTTCATCGCAGTCCATCTTAAGAATCTCCGGATAATAGTTAAACATATCAATGGAATATTCCGGATCTTCGCCGAGCTGAACCGCAATAAAACCATTTTCGTTGTTTCCATAAGTTCGAACCGGAGTAAAACCAAACAGCTCCTTTGACAGATCATATGTCTCCTGCGGAAGCGCCTCTCCCATTGTATAGATCATTTCGACCTGCCAGCGGCTGATGTCTCTTTTCGTTCTCTTCAGATATTGTGTCAGTGCAGTCAGTGCACTTGAATACGGAACGAGTACCTGAATCTTCTTTTTCTCAATATCCCGACAGATTTTTTCCAGAGACTCATCTCCCATATTGGAGATATCCACCATGATAAGATTATTTTTGAAAGATTTCCACTTACTGATCGTATTTTTTCCCTTTATCCACGCGCGGAATTCACCACGCTTCATTCCCATACGGAACCCGTTAAGCTCCATGCAGGAGATAAAATTCATATTGATACGGTTCATTTTGTCACCGTCACACAGTACCGTAAACGGTGTGCCTGTAGAACCACTTGTGCTCAGACGATAAAGTTTGCCCTGTTCCTGATAATGGTCTACAAGAACCTCATCATAATGCTCAATAAAGTCACCTTTCGTCATGACCGGAAAATCTTTGAGTTCTTTCCATTCCGGATGTTTGCGGTAAAAGGAAGAATTTTTCTTTACATAATCGAGCAGAATCTTCAGGCGGCGTTCCATATATTCTTCCGTTACACCTTCCACAATCTCCCGCTTATTCACTTCTTTTAATTTCTGCAGGTTGCCGCCCTTTGAGGCATCGAGCAGATTAAAAACAGTCCTTCTAAGTACTTCACCTGTATTCATCTTTACTTTCCTTTCCGTTTTGTGCTTTCACCAGTCCCAGAATGATCACAGCCACCACACGCAGAATATTTGCACCAAGTGACGCATAGGCAAATCCTGCCAGTCCATACACCTTTGCTGCCGGTATCGATACTGCAAGAAGTATTCCAAAATGTGCAAGCTGTATACCAAGCTGCCATCTCTCATCCGTAAATGTCAGCACAAGAATAAACAGAAACGCAGAATATAATCCAAGAATCTGCGCCAGATTTACAACAGTTACAATGCCTTTTACCGAATCATAGAGATTTCTGTAAAAGAGCCATACAAAAAGCGGTGTTCCCACCTGGCAGGCAAGAAAGAATACAAAACTTACGATTCCTCCTGCAAGTGCTGCTTTGCCATACTGTGAACGCGTCAGGCGCTCTTTTCTTTTTGTAAGATAGGAAATCACGATCGTATTGATCGGTGCGATCAGAAGCACCAGCGTCTTCCCGATCAGTGAAGTCACATAGTACCATGTTACCTGCTCATTTCCAAGTACCTGACGTATCACAAGGCGGTCAATATTCAACGTTGTATTCGTTACCAGATACGACAACATAAGGAAAAATCCACGGCTGAGTGCAGTAGAAAAAAAACTGCTCCTGTTCCAGAAATTATGAAAAACATTTCCTGTAATTCCCACAAAAACAAGTGCGGCGCCCTCGCCAATCAGATAAATCCATACCCATTGTCCGGTTACATAATATATGCCAAATCCTGCCAGATATCCGAGTCCGATCAGCAGATAATAAATAAAATATCTCCTGTAATTCAGATTCAGACGATATTCCACATCTCCATAATACCGAAAAACAGTCAGCATAAACATGATAAAAACACCGACTGCCATAGCCATATTGGTAATACTGTTTCTTGACATCACAAGAGCGACAGCACTTCCAATGGCACCAAAAATCAGAAGTAACCAGTCGTAATCTCCGTTTGTCACTTCACAGTCTCTGCGGACAACAAGACGACTTGTATTTAATGCCTGTCCCACTGACGGACAGATGATTGCCACAAGGCCGGTAATATAAAGAAGATTGCCGAGCTGCTCCGCTCCCATCAGCCGATTGAGAAGTGGAGTTACCACGATCTGCAGGACTGCATTCATCCAGAGCAGTCCGCCCATCGTATACAGGGTGTTTACCGCAACTCCTTTTTTTTGTTCCCTGTCTTTCAAATTTTTACCTCCTGCATGTCAGCCACAGAATCCTTTATGCTGCTGATATTTCTGACAGCGGTTTTCTATGTATTTACGTTTGCCGGAAGCAAGCACCGGAATCTCATCAACCATCTCAATTTTAATGCGGGCTTCCTCTCCCAGATACGGACGGATTCTGCGAAGGATTTCTTCCTGATCCATCTTCTCCTGATCTCCATTCAGCCAGATCGTATAGTCTTTTATGTCTTCCTGAATAAAACGATACTGTTTTACCCCCTGAATATCCCAGAGATTATTTGTAATGATATATGGTGTAACTGCCTTACCGTCACAGTCATAGATCAGGTCACTACGCCGTCCGTAAAGTACGGACAGATAAAGTTTAAAACGACCGTTTTTTTCCTTGCGGACTGCAACTGCAGTATCACCATTGTCATAACGAATGATCGGAAATGCATAATTAAAAAGATCTGTAATCACAATTCTTCCGAGTTCACCCGGTTCTGCCGGTTCATCGGAATCCATTTTTAATATTTCGTAATAATAAGTTTCCGTATCAATATGATATCCTTCGTTGTCTTCGTTCTGAAGTCCCATAATACCGTTTTCTTCGTTGGAATACCAAGCACGCACCGGACACCCAAACTGTTCTGACAGTGTACGGCGCACCGGTTCCGGCATCGTCTCGGAAATCGGGATGATCGCTTTTACTCTGAATTTGCTGCAGTCTCTGCCTGTCTTTCGAATATACTCACTCAGCTCACCAAGTGCAGAAGAATATCCGACCAGACATTTGACTTTTTTCCTTTCGATTACATTAAGCATTCCGGCAAGTGCCTTATCATCCATCCGTGAACTGTCCATCATAATGAGATTTTCCTGCAGAAGACGAAATTTGCTTTTGCGGACATTGTTTACCCACACACGGATAAATGCCTCTTTCATTCCTATATAATATCCTGCTGCTGCCCCAAGAAAAATCCCGCCTGCAGTATTGTGACAGATCTTGTCTTTGTTCTGGATCATGCGCAGTGGTGTACCGGTCGAACCGCTGGTACACATTACACGATTATCCTCTGCTTCTTTATAAGTTGAAGAAAGAAAACTGTCATAATGCTCCCGGAACGTATCCTTATTTACTACCGGAAGTTTCTCAAGCGGTGTATCTTCCGGATAATCTTTGTAAAAATCTGTCGTCTTTACTGCATGCCTGATCAGATTCTGAATTCTCTCCTCCGTCTCAGCGACAGAACTTCCTTCTTTCCATGCATAACGGATCCTGTCATAATATTTGCGTGTCTGACCGCCACGCAGTCCATCCAGGATCCAAAATCCTGCCCACCGCAGTTTTTCATCTAAAATCATTTTATTTTACTCCATTCACTGCGTCTTTGATTGCGTTTGCCATTGCTTCCAGCATTTCATCTGTCATTCCCGGATATACACCGATCCAGAAAGTATCTCTCATAATACGGTCTGTATTTTCGAGTGTTCCGGCGATGCGGTAGCCTTTACCTGTTGCACGCATCTGGTCAAAACACGGATGCTTTGTCAGGTTGCCTGCAAACAGCATACGCGTCTGCACACCTCTGGCTTCAATCTGCTGAACAATCTGATTACGGTCCACACCCTCACGGCAGGTGATCAGGAAACCAAACCAGCTCGGTCTGGAATTCTCACAAGCCTCCGGAAGAATCAGCTTGTCCTCCGTTCCTTTGAGTGCTTCTTTCAGATAATTGAAATTGTGGATTCTCCGTTCTACGAAGGACGGAAATTTCTTAAGCTGTGCACAGCCGACTGCAGCCTGCATGTCAGTTGCCTTAAGATTATATCCAAAATGAGAATAAACATATTTGTGATCGTAACCAACCGGAAGCTCGCCGTACTGACGGTCAAAACGATGACCGCAGAGATTGTCCTGACCCGGTGCACAGATACAGTCTCTTCCCCAGTCACGGAAAGAACGTGCAATTCTGTTCAAAAGCGGATTGTCCGTATAGACAGCCCCTCCTTCTCCCATTGTCATATGATGCGGCGGATAAAAACTGGAAGTTCCGATATCACCGATCGTTCCGGTCAGTTTATCCTCACCGTCGATCGTATAGACAGAACCAAGCGCATCGCAGTTATCCTCGATCAGCCACAGATTATGGCGGTCACAGAACTCTTTTACTGCCTTCAGGTCAAATGGATTACCGAGGGTATGTGCAAGCATGACAGCCTTTGTCTTCGGAGACCATGCAGCTTCCAGAAGAGAAGGATCAATGTTGTACTGCGGAATCGCCACATCGACAAATACCGGTATTGCCCCATACTGGATCATTGGCGAAACAGTTGTCGGGAAACCTGCTGCAACCGTGATCACCTCATCTCCCGGAAGGATCTGACGTTCTTTCAGGAGCGGAGAAGTCAGCGTCATAAAAGCAAGCAGGTTTGCGGAAGATCCGGAGTTTACCAGTGAACAGTAACGCACACCGAGATACTGCGCAAATGCATGTTCAAATTCGTTTGTATAACGTCCGGCTGTCAGCCAGAATTCAAGAGAACTGTCTACCAGATTTACCATTTCATCTGCATCGTATACTCTGGACGCATATGGGATACGGTCGCCCTCCTGATATGGTTTCTTCTGATTATGATATTTGTTGCAGTAATTTCTTGTCATTTCCAGAATCTGTTCTCTGGCCTGCTGTTCTGTCATTTCTTCAAACATAATATTCTCCTTCTGTATTTTATTTTTCTATATAATATTGGAATTCTTCCTGCTGGAAAGAAATCGTGTCTTTTAGTTTATAATGTTCCCTGAACCACCGGTATGTCTCCGGATCGTTACGTTTCCAGATTCTCATCGAGGATTTTTCTGTAAAGGCACCTCTGACTTCGGCATGTTCCAACTGATCTTTCAGTTCTTTCAAACTGTCCGGACGGACAAGCATATCACTGAAATCCATTGTAAAACATTCCGTTCTCCGCTGAAGTAGACTGTAAATTTCCGGTATATTGATTCCGAATGCCGGTGTGTTTTCCGGCACCATCTCAGCTACCTGAGCTGCCAGTTCTTCAAAATCTTCCATGTTGTGAAAATTTTCTTTTATCTGACTGTTCTGTGAAAACTGCAGCACTGTACCCGTAGACATGGCAAGCACAGCGGCTGCACAGATCAGTCCGACACCTGCCCGAAACACATGCGCCGATGAAAATTTTCCAAAGTTTTTCCATTCTGTATTTCTGATAAATCTAAGACCGTACTGGCCGAAATATGCCGAAAGGAGCACTGCCGGAAGCGCAATACAGTCCAGGTTATGGTACGCCGGACGGTTCATATAATAAACCATGCACCCCAGTGCCCCCACACTCAGCAAAAACACCAGTTCTCTTTTCCAGCACTGTCGTTTTTCTTTCTGAAACCAGCCGGACAAACCCACAGAGGTTCCCATAAGGAACAGCGTGATCACCGCCATATAAGCACATGGATAAAGCGGCATATCAAGATGAAGCACTCCTTCCATATAATTGCTTGAAAGGAGCGGCACCAGAAAATCCTCCAGGGAATTCACCGGACTGTGTTTCAAAACATTATACAGATTCACTACGCCATATGCACCAAAAATACTAAACACAATGCCAACAATATGTGCCGCTGCATTTATAAGAAGCTTTCCGATCTTCACCCGATTTTCTGAAAAATAACGGGACACATACATAGCCGCCCACGAAATCGCCAAAAAAATTCCTGTCTCCGTATTCCACAGAACTGCAAGCAGACAGATCAGATATCCCCCCGCCGTGCTTATAAATCCCCGGTAATTTTTCTTAAGGATCACTGCACCATATAACAGAAGAATCATCGGAAAGACTACTCTGTGCGGCCATACCTGCCAGTAATATCCGCCCCGCATACCGAGGATTGGAAATGCGACAGCCAGCGCCCCGGCTATCCGCAATACTCTGCTTTCCACCAGAAGCTGTAATGTCAGAAATGCGCATACATGTGCAAGTGTGCCGACCATTGCAAGCATCATGACAAATGCCCGGAAGTCCCCATGAAATAATTTCAGCGGAATCTTAAAAAACAAAGCATAGTGTCCATAAATACTGGTAACATTGTGCGTATACGGCATTCCCTGATAAATATTGTAAATCGAGTTAA
Source organism: uncultured Blautia sp. (assembly GCA_934371915.1). Classification (GTDB taxonomy): domain Bacteria; phylum Bacillota; class Clostridia; order Lachnospirales; family Lachnospiraceae; genus Blautia_A. The sequence continues at coordinate 35,113 of CAKROE010000014.1, forward strand.
AATATGCATGGCCGTGATAGGAATCACTCAGTTCTCCTCTGCCAAAAATATTCGGCGTATACATAGAATACAGAATCAGTACCGTAAGAACAAGATAAGTCAGCCAGACGATCCATTCTCCGTCACGTCCCGGAACAGAAATTTTCTCATACATCCATGCAAATATAAACAATTCTGCAAGAAACAAAACAATTCCAAATATAAGGGGCTGTGTATGCCATCCATACTTTCCGGCTACCGATCCGACCTGCTCCATCTCGTTTGCCACGCAGATGATCCAAAAAGGAATCTGCGAAAGAAGCAGCACGGAAAACAAAAGTTTCTTCCCTGCCGCATTTCCGTCAGAATAACTTTGTTTCTCCTGCATTCTTCCGGTAACACCCATAGCTGCCAGAAACACCAGGCAAAACAGAATCAGTGTAAGACCATAGATCAAAATATGGCTGTTTCCCAGTTTACTGATCTTTTCCAGCAACTGCTGATTCCCAAAACACCCGAGAAAAAAGCAGGCCGACACCAGCCATGCCATCAGTCCACTGAACATTTCCCGATTCTTTTTCATTCCCTCTTTTCTCTCCATTCTGTCCTTTCATCTGAAATATTCGTAACTGTTCAGTACCCTCACAGTTACGAGTCAAAATGCATTCCAAATCACCTTCGGTGATAGCATTTTGCCTTGTATGTCTCGGGATTTTGGCAAAACATGCCAAAACACCTCGCGGAACACTACCTACTGAATAGTTACAAATATTCTTCTATCTGACGGTCTGTATATTCTGCCATATTTGCACCTTCAAGCCATGCCTGATACCATTGTACCGTATATCGTACAGCATCCTGTACGTGCCAGTGTGGTCTCCAGCCAAAAGTGCTGTGGATCCTGGAGCAGTCCAGCTTGAGGAAATTTGCTTCATGAGGACCACCCTGATACAGATTTTTCCATACTGCATTTTCTCCCCACGCCTCACAGAAAAGATCGGCAAGCTCTCCGGTGGTAATACAGTCTTCATCTCCCGGGCCTACGTTATAGGAACCGGATTTTGAGCTGTCCTGATACTGCACACCTGCAATCATCAGATATGCACCCAGAGGTTCCAGTACATGCTGATACGGTCTGGTGGAATGCGGATTACGCACGGCAATTTCCCTGCCATCAGCCATAGCTCTGACACAATCCGGAATGATGCGATCCGCTGCAAAGTCACCTCCGCCAATTACATTTCCGGCACGTGCAGTGGATACCGCAATACCTGCTTCTTTAAGGAAAGCCTTTTCGTAACTGTGTGTAACCAGTTCCGAGCAGGATTTACTGTTGGAATATGGATCATAGCCATCCAGTTCATCTGTCTCACGGTATCCCCATTCCCATTCATTGTTTTTGTATACTTTATCTGTGGTAACATTCAAAAACGAAGCTACACTTCCTGCATTTCTTACTGCCTCAAGTATGTTGACTGTACCCATTACATTTGTTTCATAAGTATAGACCGGATTCGCATAGGATTCACGGACGATCGGCTGTGCCGCAAGGTGAAGTACGATCTCCGGCTGTGTCTCCTTCAGGACACCGGATAACTTAGATAAATCCCGGATATCACCAGTTACAGAGTTCATATTTTTTTTGAGATCAAGCAGCCCGAAAAGTTCCGGATCTGTCGGTGGTTCCAGTGCATATCCCGTTACCTCTGCCCCCAGTCCCAGCAGAATCCTGCAAAGCCATGCTCCTTTAAATCCCGTATGGCCTGTTACTAAAACTTTTTTGCCTTTATAAAAGTTAAAATCGAAATTTTTCATTCCCGTATAAGCTCTCCCGTAAATAAATTCTTTTAAGCTTTGTTTCACTGTTTTTCATTTTCAATATACCGGATCACCCTTTTGAATCCTTCCCGGATATCAACTCTGGCCTCCCAGCCCAGTTCCTGCAGTTTGCGATTGTCAGGAATCCTTTCATGTCCGACAACAGCCTTATTTTCTGTATAATTCTCAGATTCACTGCGCTTTTTACAGATCACATGGAGATTTTTTTCCGGATAAATCTCCGTCAGACACTCGGCAAGCTCACGAATACTTACAAACTGTGAAGTATTACATACGTTATAAGCTTCACCTTCTGCACCGTCAAACAGGATCTTAAAATAACCGGCAACTGCATCGGTAATATAGCAGAATGTACGCTTTCCGGAACCATCACTCTTTAATACAATATCTTCACCTGCAGCGATATTTTTCACAAAAGAAGCAAAAACCCGGGGATCATTCTGAATATCCATCGTTGGCGCATATGTATGTGCGATCCGTGCAATTCTGACAGGAACCTGATGCTGTACCCAGAATGCACGGCACATGGTTTCTGCCATTCGTTTGCTCTCGCTGTAGCAATTATGTATGTCAAGTGTATCCATATGTCCGAATGCGTTCTCATTGATCAGTCCGTCAACTCTCGGTGTCCCATAAACATCACAGGAGCTGAACAGCAGATAGCTCTTTACCTTTTTGGTTTTTGCCAGTTCAAGCAGATGATAATTACCAATTGTATTCGGCTTCAGTACATCCACCGGGCACACACTGTAATACTGCGGGCTTGCCAGTGATGCAGCATGAATGATATAGTCTACATCTTCCTCTATCTCTATCGGTTCTGACAGGTCATTCTGAATGATCTCTATACTATCAAATCCTTCTACATGTCCAAATCTCTGCACAAATTTGTCCTTGTTTCGAACTACTGCGATCAGTTTTACATTTATATTTTTGACTGTTCTGACATACAGCAGAAAATGTACAATATAAGATGCCAGCATCCCATACGCACCCGTCAGAAGTACCGTACTGTTCTCCAGTCGTTCCCATCTGTTATTGCGTGAAAAAATGTCCTCCATATCCTTTTGCAAGATCGGATTCATCATGTATTTCCCCCTCAATCTACTAAATCACATAATAATACAAGTATATTATACCCTTGTCCGCTCATTTAATCAACAAGCAGAAAAATCCCTGAACTCCATCGGAATTCAGGGATTTCTCTGTCTTAAAACTTTTTATTTTTATTTTTCGAAGAGGTCTACAAGTTCCTGTCCATCCTTGTATCCGGCATCTTTAAGCTGTTCTACGAACCACTCATCTACACCGTCTACTGCTTCTTTGAAGGAATCGATGTCCATGTCATCTTTATCTGTAAATGTCACACCATTCTTGGACTCCCAGCGGCTCATGATCTCCTCATCACCGGAACGGTTGATGTAACGCTCATACTCTACTGCTTTCTGTCCACACTCATCAACAACTGCCTGCTGCTCCGGTGTCAGAGTATCGTAGAGATCCTGGTTGATGCAGAAGAACAGACAATCATAGATTGCATCCCACATGGAGCAGTACGGCTGAACTTCCTGTACACTCGCCGCATCGATTGCCGGTAACGGGTTCTCCTGACCTTCTACTGTGTTCTGCTGCAGTGCAGTGTAGGTTTCGGACCAGTTCATATTTGTAGCATCTGCGCCCCA
>CAKROE010000015.1 GCA_934371915.1 uncultured Blautia sp.
TAACGGTTTCTGGAAATACCCCAGTCCTGAACGTTCTCAAGCCAGTCACCGAAACGTCCTTTACCGATGCTCTCCGGAATCCAGTTGATGGTGTTGTTGTTGCGGATCAGATCATCTTTGACTGCAGTCATCTTAATGAACCAGGATTCACGTGCATAATAGATCAGTGGTGTATCACATCTCCAGCAATGCGGATAATCATGCTCAAATTTCGGTGCATCAAAGAGTTTGCCTTCTTTGTCAAGATCCTGAAGTACAAGCGGATCAGCTTTCTTTACAAAAATTCCTGCATATGGAGTCTCTGCAGTCATATCACCTTTACCGTCTACAAACTGTACAAACGGAAGGTCATAGTTACGTCCGATACGGCTGTCGTCTTCACCGAATGCCGGTGCAATATGAACGATACCGGTACCATCACTCATAGTTACATAGTTATCTGCTGTAACAAAGTGAGCTTTCTTTTTCTGTTTTGCTGCTGCCTCTCCGGCACATGCAAACAGTGGTTCATATTCTTTGTATTCCAGATCTTTACCAACATATTTTTCAAGTACTTCATATGCCGGAGTTTCTTCAGAACCGAGTTTTCCGAGAACTTTGTCAAGTAAAGCCTCTGCCATATAATAGGTATATCCATCTGCTGCTTTTACTTTACAGTATGTTTCATCAGGGTTTACACACAGTGCAACGTTAGATGGCAATGTCCATGGTGTTGTTGTCCATGCAAGGAAATATGCATCCTCTCCGACAACTTTGAAACGAACGATTGCGGAACGTTCTTTGACTGTTTTATATCCCTGTGAAACTTCCTGTGCAGAAAGTGGTGTACCACAACGCGGACAGTAAGGAACGATCTTGAATCCTTTGTACAGAAGTTTCTTGTTCCAGATTTCTTTCAGTGCCCACCACTCTGACTCGATATAGTCATCATGATAGGTAACGTATGGATTTTCCATATCAGCCCAGAAACCAACGGTTGAAGAAAAGTCTTCCCACATTCCTTTGTATTTCCAGACACTTTCTTTACACTGCTGAATAAATGGCTCCATACCGTATTCTTCGATCTGCTCTTTGCCATCCAGACCAAGTTTCTTCTCTACTTCCAGCTCAACCGGAAGTCCGTGAGTATCCCATCCAGCTTTACGAGGTACCATATATCCTTTCATTGTACGGTATCTCGGAATCATATCTTTGATAACACGGGTCAGTACATGACCGATGTGTGGTTTGCCGTTTGCGGTCGGCGGTCCGTCATAGAACATATAAGTAGGATCATCTTTACGGTCTTCCATACTTTTTTCAAAGATATGGTTTTCTTTCCAGAATTTTTCTACTTGTTTTTCGCGGTCTACAAAATTCAGGTTCGTATCTACCTTCTGGTACACAACAAATTCCTCCTTTAAATTCTCTCGGAAAAAATCTCTGTTATTTTCCTTTTTCCAATGAAATAAAAAAAACTTCCGTCCTGTAAAAGGACGAAAGCAATTTCCACATTCGCACCACCTGTTACATTGTACGGGCCGGTAGTAGTTACTGCTCAGTTATTTGAAAACAACTGTATATAATTATTACTATACCTATACATGTTCCCTTTAACGGTGGAAAACCGTCTTTCCTTACTGGAGATTTCTGGAAAGAAACTCCGGAGTGATCTTCGATAAAAATTACTTGCACCGGGCTTCCACCTGCCCCCGGCTCTCTGATGTGTTCATTTTTATTTACTGTCTCCATCATGGTTTTTGCTTATTTTATATGTGCTGTATTATTATACGGTGATATTTTTCGATATGTCAAGGTCTTTTTGCGATATTTACGGGGTTTTATCAGGGTTTTGCGGTGATTTTACATGGATTTGACCCTTGTATGAGAAAAACGATTACAGTATAATTGGAAAGAATGATATACTATAGGAAATACTTTGAGAAAACTGCATTCTTTATCAGAGCACATCAACTCAGATGCAGGCTTCGTCGCCTGTAAGTACTAAGACCTATTCTTCCTGTTAAAAGCACTCATAAAAAGCCCAAACTCGCTTCGCTCAAACAGTGTGCTTTTTATTCGTAACACAGTCAGAATATGCCTAAGAACTTACAAGGCTCCTGCAGAGCGCTTCTGATTCGATGTGCTCTATAAAAAATCCCAGTTCTTCTCCTTTTCCCGGACCGCGGGGCGGCGAACGCTACAAACAGACCGACAGCCTCCCCGCCCCGCTAGCCAGGACTTTAATATTAACAATATGAGGGCTGAAGAATAAGAGGGATGTGTGAGAAAAGGTAGAAGAAATGTCTGAAATATCCGGTTCTGGATTGCTTGAGAGAATTTGTAGAAGTACCTGAGTATAGTTCTTTGCGTTGTATGAAAAAAAGGCACTGTCTGAGCGTAGCGAGTTTGACTTTTTTTCATACGCCTTTAGCAAAGAAATATACTTTTGGTACTTCTGAATTCTCGAACTTAATCCAGACACCAGATATTTCATGACATTTTTATATACCTTCTCCCTCACGCACCATCCTTACCTCTGCCCCAACATTTTAATATCAGAAAGGTACACATATGAATATAAAAAGAATACTCCGGCATCTTCTGACCGGCGCGCTCTGCTCTGCCTTACTCATCACGCAGGCCGTCCCGGTCTTTGCCACAGACAGTTACGGCGCCCCGCTGGTCACGGCCACACCAACACCCGATCCACACACCGCCTATTACAACCAGCCCGCCGACACAGATTCCATCGAAGGCTGGGTAAAAGCGCCTCAGATTGAAGGAGAATCCGCAATTCTCGTTGACATGCTTTCCGGTACCGTCCTTTACTCCAAAAACGCGGACAAAGCCCAGTACCCGGCCAGCATCACAAAGATCATGACTGGCCTTCTCGGCTGTGAGAATCTGGATCCATCCGCCAAATTTACCATGACCGAATCCGCCGCCCGCAGCATTACCGAATCCAACAGCTCCAGTATCTATGCAGATACCGGCGAAGAATTTACGGTTGAACAGGCACTGATGGCAGTTATGCTCCAGTCTGCCAACGAAATGACTCTGGCAGTCGCAGAACTCACTTCCGGCTCCACCAAAAAATTCGTCGAACAGATGAATCTGAAAGCCCGTCAGCTCGGCTGCACCAACACACATTTTAACAACCCAAACGGTCTGCCGGACGAGATACATTACACCACAGCTTCCGACATGGCAAAGATTGCCCGTGCCGCATGGTTCAACCTCACTTTCCGCAGATTTGTCACCACAGGATATTACGAAATCCCACCGACAAACAAATTTGCAGAAACACGTTACCTCCTGAACCATCACAAGATGATGAGCGGCCAGACTTACGCATACGCTGGTGTCCTTGGCGGCAAAACAGGCTACACGGAAGCTGCCGGCAACACCCTCGTCACCTACGCCAAAAATGACAACACCTATCTCGTAGCCGTTGTCATGCAGTCTGTAAACGGAGCTTATTCCGATACAAAAGCTCTGCTGGATTATGGATTCAATAATTTTTCCAGATCTAAGATCAAAGGTTTGAAAAAAGAAATCTCCAGATCCTGTCTGCCCGCGGAAAAATATCTTCTCAAAGATTACAAAGACTTTACTTTGTTCCGCAGACGGCAAAATGCTTACGTTTCACTGCCACAGGGTACTGATGTGAGCCAGCTTTCAACATCATATTCCATGACAAAAAATCTGGCAGGTCTTCCCCTTCTGACCGTCACATACAGCTATAACGGTCATGAGGTTGGAACTGCCAGATATTACCAGACACGGCTTCTTTCAGACGAGCTTCTATGACTGCCGTTTTGTCTGTCTTTTCTTGCGGAGGGAATCCCGTTTTTCACGGATTTCTTCCGCTTTTTCTTCATCAATTCTCTTTAATGTCTTGATCGCATAAAATGCATCTTCATCCGTATGGCGGATTCGTACTTTTCCCTTTATATAGCCATGTTTCTGACAAAAAGATACACTTTCATATGCCCTTGAATTATTCATAAACCAGCGGATCTTACGCTTCGCCGGCATATGGCAGACCGGACATTTTGTGCTTGCTACCTCCCGGTCCTTTATAACTTTCTCTTTCTCAGCGAATTCACGTGATACATACTCATCATAATTCGGATATGATAAATAGATTTCTTCTTTTCTTGTCTTCGGATTCTGGTATACATCAATTGATGGATTTGCAAGCACCACCGGCATATCCAGACGCTTAAATATCTCACCGGTATATTTCGCATCCGTCAGTGCCCGGTGAAACTCCTGCGCTTTCGGAAGATGCATCTTGTCGATTGCATACTCCAGACTCCGCCTGCATGGATCTTCATTATAACAGATACCATAAATTTTCTGTGCATCGTAATATGTGACCGGACCTTTGATTTTCGAAAGCATCCCATAGTACTTCATATTACGCTGCAGTTCCATCACATCCTGATTGCCCCATGTACAAAATACCCATTCCTCTCCGCACCATTCCAGAAATTCATCTGCTGCCCGCTGAAAAGAAACACCATCTGCAAGATCCTTATAATCCACATGGATCACTTCGTGTATGCTGTCATGAATCCAGTTATATACCTGAGGTTTCACAAGTCTCTGAAAAACATCCACCACTTCTCTCTGCTCATTCATCTTAACCGCACCGATCTCAATGATCTCAAAAGGCAGACGACTGTTGGAATATTTTTTACCTCCGGGACTCTGATTCCACTCAAGGTCAAAAACAATATAGTTCATACAGTAGTTCCTTCTTTTTATTTGCAATACAATTCAACTCATTTTTTCTCTGTTGTCTAGTATAACAGACAGATTCGTTTCTTTCAACAAAACAGCACACACCTGCAGACAGAAAAAGACCGATACCATTTCCCGGTACCGGTCTTTTCTGCTTATATAATTTATTTTACGGAGATTTGAAATCCCGCAATCAGCTGATTAATTGAGGAATCCAAAGAACTGTTCATATGCAGCTCCGTCTGCTGCCTGATCCTCAAAATCCTGAAGAAGACTGTCTGTACTCTGGTCTTCATCATCGCCCTGATCCTGGTCATCCTGTGAATCGGATTCATCTTTTGAATCATCCTTTGAATCTTTGCCAGAATCTGTATCTTTATTTTCACCAAGTGTTACGGTTACAGTTTTTTCTTTATATTCCCCGCCATCTGCAACTTCAAGAGTTACTTCAACTTCTTCACCTGGCTCATAGTACTCAAGACGGCTTACCAGTTCATCAATACTGCGGATTCTCTTACCATCGAATTTTGTTATGATGGATTTTTCTTTGATACCTGCATCCTCAGCTGCGCCACCTTCTGTTACTTCTGAAACAAGCACACCTTCCGGTATTCCGTAATACTGAGAAGCCTCATCACTTACTGTCATACCTGTGATTCCGAGTACACCGTGATTGTCAACTTTGTCTCGTGGAGTCTCATTCATCAGATCTTCAAGAGTATCTGTTACATCGGAGATTGCAATTGCATAACCCATACCTTCAACTTCTGTGGAAGCAAGTTTTGCAGAGTTGATACCGACAACTTCACCATCCATATTCAAAAGAGCACCACCACTGTTACCAGGATTGATTGCTGCATCTGTCTGAATCAGGTTTGTTGCATCAGAATCTTCATCCTCTTCTACGCCCTCATCATTGAGTTTGCGGTTCTTTGCACTGACAATACCGGTTGTTACAGACTGTCCGTAACCAAGTGCGTTACCGATTGCAACGACCTGCTCACCAACCTTCAGATCATCAGAGCTTCCGATTGTAGCTACTGCAATCTGATCCATTGTATCATCAGAAATATCAGAAAGTGCTACAGAAACGACTGCAAGGTCTTTGTCCTCATCATAACCGTTTACGGTTGCTTCATAAGTTTCACCGTCAATGCAGGTAACAGATACGGTATCTGCTCCACTTACAACATGATAATTGGTTGCGATCAGAAGGTTATCATCATTCTTTCCGACAATGATACCGGAACCGCTTCCCTCAACTTCCTGCTGAGTGGTAAATCCCTGACTTCCGCCAAATCCATAAGCTCCGAGATAGTTCTGTACATCCTGAACCGATTTTGTTGTAATTGCTACAACAGATTTCATTCCTTCTGCAGCGATATCAGAAACATCAAGGCTTCCTTTTGTCTTCGATTCGGAATCATCTTTGCTTTCTTTATCATCTGATTTCTTATCGGAACTCTTCTTCTTTGATTTCGTCTGAAGGAGTGTGGTATTGTCTTTATTGGATGCAGCTTCTACTGTACTGCTGTTCCATCCGGTAATTGTATTGATTCCTTCAAAGGAACCTGCTGCAAGACCACCGGCAAGTACTGCACAAAGAGCAATGCCTGCTGCTTTCTTAACTTTTTTTCTCATTCTTTCTTTTGGATCGTTGTCATTATTCATATCATTGTTCATCATTACGTTGTTATTTTTATCGCTCATCAAAATCCCCTCCTTAGGATCATTACGCTTCACTTTATAAAATCTTCCGGTGAATCGTTATCTCTGTTTCTGTTTTCCTTTTATGTCTAAGAGTATAAGGAGGATTTGTGTTTACTTTGTGGGAAAATTGTGATGAAATTGTTAATTATGCCATGCAAGACGTTTTACATCTGCGTGAACATCACCTGTCATCCAGTCTACATCGTTTGTAATCCAGTCCATGATACCGAGCTGGCGCATTTCCCATTCAACCGTCTGCTCTCTTGCTTCAACAGTTTCTTCTACTTCCATGGTTGTATCGATCTCATCATATCCGAAGATATATCCACCGGCACTCCAGATACTGAAGTTGCTGTCCGGACCCGGATCTACGGTGTCGCCCCTCTGTGCGATCAGTCCGTCATGGCGTCTCTTGTATTCTTCCTCGCATCCGGTTTTAAGTTTTGTCATAAACATTCTGTGACGGATCAGCTCTTTATTCTCTCTTACAACACCAAAGTTGTGGTACATCAGGCGCATGTCTTTGCCCGGTGTGGAAATCCATTCAAAAGTATCTTCGATTTTTGCAGTGATCGCATCTTTCGCTGCGTTTTCTTCTTCACTTAATACTGTACCGTCTTCATTTTCATAGTAACCGAAGATTAAATCTTCTGCGTTCCAGATACTGAAATTTTTTACTTTATTACGGTCAAGAAAAGCGGTCAGCTCCGGCCAGATCTCACCAAGTTTTTTGCGGTAGTCGTTCATTCTGCCGGCTTTCACTTTCATTGCAAATGCATGTCTTTCCATAATAAAAAGCCTCCTGTATTTAAATTTTGTCGTACAACTTTGTCGTTTTTATTTTAAGTCCATTCCCGCCAAAAATCAATGATATAATATCACATTCAGCACCTCCGGTGCTCTCTTCATTACTGTTCGCAGCAACTTGGTTCATTTAATGATTACACTCATTCATGAAACAAAATCTGTGAAAAATATCTCACCATTCCGTCATCGGTCCAGCACAGCATCCCCGCTGCATCTGCCATTTTCTGTGCATCCACACAGTATGCCGACATGCAGGAGTTGTGCCTGTACGGTCCGGCACTCATGATCAGGACATCTGTTTTGCCATCTGCTTTCATTTTTTCTGCAAGTTCTTCTGTCATTTTGTTCTGCAGAAGCTTGTCTTTCTTATACTGTGCCGGATCATGTGTATCTTCCTGCATGGTCTGCAGCACAAGCGTCTTTTCATACTGCAGAGCGCGCTGTTTCATTTCTTCTGCGGTACCACTCTCCGGCGGACAGGCTGGATTTACATTGTAACATCCGCATAAATTCTCTTCACAAAACATCCGGTATTCCGGCACAAAAACAAGCTGTGCGGTATCCATAACGGCAGCTCCCGAAAATCCCAGAAAGATTGCCTCCTTCACCAGATCCATATCAAAATCTCCCTTCCGTTATCATCGCATATTTTTTATCTTATACATCAAATAGTTCCCTTATCCTTATAATGCCACAAACTGAATTTTGTTGCAAATAGCGCTGCCATAAACCATAATAATCCTGTTCGCTCTATATAAGGATAGAAATCTGTTAGAAGTAACAAAAATCTCTTCTTAAATTAATTAATATCTTGTTTTTCGCAAAAATCATACGTATAATAAAAGAGGAATCTGTTAATGATAACAAAAATCTCTTCTTAAGGAAGGTAAAATTATGGAAATTCGCAGAGACTTTTATCTTGATAAATTGATAAAAAGAAAAAATAATGGTTTAGTTAAAGTCATCACCGGAATCCGAAGATGTGGAAAATCTTATTTATTAAATACTATTTTTTACCATCATTTATTGAATTGTGGGGTTGACCAAAAGCATATTATTCGTTTTGCATTTGATTCTGCCGATGATCTGTATCTCATCGGAGAAAGTTTACTTCAAATTGAAAAAGAAAAACGTGGGGTAAATCCCGAAAAATTTATGGATTATATCCGATCTCAAATTACAGATGACAACATGTATTATTTACTTTTAGACGAAGTACAGATGTTAGATTGTTTCGAATCTGTTTTAAATGGTTATCTTCGAAAAGATAACATGGATGTGTATGTAACCGGAAGTAATGCCAAATTTCTCTCAAGTGATATTATTACAGAATTTGCCGGTCGTGGCGATGAAATTCACATGTACCCATTGAATTTTTCCGAGTTCATGTCTGTCTATCAGGGGGATAAATATATTGGTTTGTCTGAGTATATGCTTTATGGAGGAATTCCACTTGTTGTTCTCCGTGATAATATCGAAGACAAGGCAGCTGTTCTTCAAAATTTGTTCAGCGAAATTTATATCCGGGATATTTATCAGCGTAATCGTATCCGTAATCATGGCGAACTGGAAGATCTTTTGAACATTCTTTCCTCAGCGATTGGGTCTCTTACCAATCCTGAAAAATTGAAAAATACATTTAAGTCTGTGAAAAAGTCTAAAATTACTTCCGGCACTATAAAAAAATATCTGGATTACTTTGAAGATTCTTTCCTCATTGAATCTTCAGAAAGATATGATATTAAAGGAAAATCTTATATTTCCTCTCCTAAAAAATACTATTTTACTGATCTTGGTCTTAGAAATGCACGTATTAATTTTCGCCAGTTCGAACAGACTCATGCCATGGAAAATGTAATTTATAACGAGCTTCGTATGCGCGGCTATAATGTAGATGTAGGCGTGATTCCTATAATTACCAAAGATCAAAACGGAAAAGCAATACGCAGACAATTAGAAGTGGATTTTGTCTGTAATCTTGGTTCGACAAGATATTATATACAATCTGCCTATTCTTTACCGGACAATGAAAAACGAACTCAGGAAATCCGACCTTTTCATAAGATTGATGATTCTTTCAAAAAAATCGTCATTACCAAAGATATCATAGCATCCTATTATGATGAATTTGGTATTCTGACTATGAATATTTATGATTTTCTGTTGAATCCGGACAGCCTAAAATTTTAACAGAAAGGAACGCCCATGTACCGTATTTTTATCATCGAAGACGATGAGATCATCGCAAACCTTCTGAAAAAGAATCTCTGTTCCTGGGGATATAATGTCTCCTGTGCAGAAGATTTTTCCAATATCATACAGGAATTTGTCCGTCTCGATCCACAGCTTGTACTTCTGGATCTGAAGCTGCCTTTTTACAATGGTTCCCTTCTGTTCATCGGCATGACAAACACAAAACTGTTCATCGGCTGTACTGCCGGAACAGTACTGATCTTTGCTCTGGTATACGGTCTTATCTACATCATGACAGCAAAATCTTATTATCATATCGTGGAACGAAAATAGAATTTAATAATACTGACAACAAAAGGAGGTGCTCACGCATCTCCTTTCGCAACTTTACATTCTTTTTTGTAGCATGCAATTCCATATTTTAGAATATTTTTCATACCATCTTCTTTTAATCTGGATTCGTATTTCCTTTTTTCAATCTGGCTGAGAGCCTCCTTACATGCATTTTCCAATTTGCCATTTGCCGCATATTTCATTTCAATAACAATGCCAATTCGATTTTCACATATTTCAATCAAAATATCACTGTATCCGATACCCGACTCCGCATTAGATTTCACAATCCACTCATCTTTGTATCCCAAAAGTCCCAGAAGAAGTCCATGATAGAAGCTTTCTTTTCTTTCCTCCGGTGTAGCGGTATCCCGGATACTAATGGTATTCCATAAATAATCGTTAAAAAGATCTTCTATCACTACAGAATTTCCACTTGCAAATGCATCGCAGAACTGTTCCAGTGTTTTTCCATCATTTCTGGTCTTTTGACTGAACCACTCTTTAATTTGCCGGATAAATAATTTTTTGATTTCATAGTTTGGAAGTGCCAGATAATATTTATCATCTCCAGCCATTCCCCGCTGTGTAAGATAGCCTGTTGTAAAAAGTACACTCCACAGATTTTCTATAGAGCTGTCCAGTTCACTGTACGTGAGTTCCTGCTGAATTTCTTTAATGATTGTTTCTCCGGCAATCAGTCTCTCAATTTCATCTTTTGTTTTTCCATTTGCTTTATCAATAAAACGCCGCACAATATTATTGCTGCTTGTATTTGACCAGTAATCTTCTGGCCGTGCATTTGGATTTGCACGCAAATTATCGCAATGGCTGATCACGTCCCATGGACAATAAATATCTTCATTACCAAAACGATACCCGTCATACCAGGATTTTACGGATTCATAATGTTCCAAAAGGCCATAATATTCCAGCATTTCTTTTACCTCAGAGTCTGTAAAACCAAAATATTCGTCAAACTGAGCATTGGTAATGGACATTACTTTTAAATTATTAAGCCCTGTAAATATGCTTTCTTTTGAAATACGAAGGCAACCTGTCAACACAGCAAAATACAGGCTGGAATTGGTCTTCAGTACATTTCCAAGCAGATTACGCATCAGGGAAACCATTTTCTCATAGTATCCGTATTGAAAAGCTTTATCTAATGGAACATCGTATTCGTCAATCAGAAGAATGACTTTTTTTCCATAATGCTTTTCTAATAAGGCCGAAAGTCTCTTAAGCGAAGCGGCCAGACTATCGATATTGGAGGCAATCACAAAATCTCCGTCTTTTACATTCGTATATCCGGAATACAGAGCTCTTTCATCTTCTGTAAGTTTCGAACTGTCTTTCAGGAAAGAAAAATGCATGGCTGCCATACCGATAATATTTGCCAGTCCTTTGCAGGCAGCCTCAAAAGATAATCCTTCTACACCCTTCAAACTAATAAAAATCACAGGAAACTGTCCCATATAATTTTTACATAGTTCTTTTTCTTTTGAAATTTTCAGACCCTGAAACAGACTTTTATCACAGCCAACTTCAAAAAAGGATTTGAGCATATTCATATTAAGACTTTTCCCAAAACGACGAGGTCTGGTAAAAAGATTGACTTCGCCCCAGTTTCTCAGCAGGTCTGCAATCATTTCAGTCTTATCTACATAGTAAAAATCTTCTCGTATCAGCTTTTCAAAATCATCCACACCAATGGGAAGCTTTTTTCCATATGTCATGATCCTGCTCCTTTCAAAAGATTGATATATTTATCTTATCATCTGCCCTGGTTAATGGCAAGTTAAACTAAACAAGACCCCTCACCTGCAGAATTTCATCTGTAAGTGAAAGGCCTGTATTATTTCATGATTAATCTAAGTTTTAGATCAGATATTCAGAAGGTCGCTGAATACTTTCAGTGCGCCGTCTGTTTCGTGTGCAAGAACACGTTTTGCAAGGACTTTACCAAGCTGTACACCTTCCTGATCGAAGCTGTTTAAGTTCCACAGGAATCCCTGGAACATAACCTTGTTTTCGAAGTGAGCAAGAAGTGCACCAAGGCTTGCCGGATTTACCTGCTCGCCGATGATAATGCTGGACGGACGTCCGCCTTCGAAGTTCTTGTTATTGTTATCATCTGCTTTACCGCATGCAAAAGCCACGATCTGAGCTGCAACGTTTGCGCAGAGTTTCTGCTGGCTTGTGCTTCCCTGGATCACAACATCTGTATCCATCTGATTGTTCTTAAATCCGATGAACTGAAGCGGTACGATATCTGTTCCCTGATGAAGGAGCTGATAGAAGGAATGCTGACCGTTTGTTCCCGGTTCACCGAAGATTACCGGTCCTGTCACATAATCTACAGGCTCACCAAAACGGTTAACGGATTTTCCGTTGGATTCCATATCAAGCTGCTGTAAATGTGCCGGGAAACGGCTCAAAGCCTGTGAATACGGAAGTACTGCTGTGCTCGGATATCCGAGGATATTTCTCTCGTATACACCGATCAGTGCATCCAGCATAGCCGGGTTCTGCATTACATCCTCATTCTTTGCAAGTCTGTCTTCTTCTGCTGCACCTTCCAGGAACTGTGCAAATACTTCCGGTCCGAATGCCAGAGATAATACAGCACCACCAACAGCAGATGTAGAAGAATAACGTCCGCCGATATAATCATCCATAAAGAATGCTGCAAGATAATCATCACTCTTTGCCAGAGGAGAAGTCTCACTTGTAACGGCGATCATATGTCTGGAAGCATCCAGACCAGCGTTCTTAAGTGCTTCTTTAACGAAGGATTCATTTGTCAGTGTTTCAAGAGTTGTACCTGATTTGGATACCAGTACAAAAATGGAATGTGCTACATCAATTGTGCTCAGAACGCCTGCTGCATCGTCCGGATCTACGTTGCTGATGAATTTGGCTTCCATTTTGAATTTGTCGTTTTTCTTTGCCCAGTTTTCAAGAGCAAGGTACATTGCGCGAGGACCAAGGTCACTTCCGCCGATACCGATCTGAACAACAGTTGTAAATTTCTCACCTGCTGCATTTGTGATCTGACCTGCATGTACTTTGTTTGCAAAATCAGCGATCTTCTGCTGCTGTTCTACATAGAAAGCACGCTTGTCCACGCCATCTGCTGTAACAGTATCTCCAAGCTGTCCACGGGTAAGCTGATGAAGAACAAGACGTTTTTCACCTGTATTGATCACTTCTCCATTATAAAGAGCTGCATATTTTTCTGTAAGCTGAGCTTCTTTTGCAAGTTTCTTAAGAGCTTCCAGTACATCATCATCTACCTGCTTTGCAGCATAGTTATATGCCATTCCTGCTGCCATCGGTACGCTGTAATTCTTTACACGCTCTGCACCGTTCTCGCCGGTCATCACTTCTGCAAGATTTACTTTTTTTACATTGGAAAGCTCTTTGTATGATTCAAGAGTATCCAGATTGTTCCAGGTAATCATAATCAGATTCCTCCTTAAAATTAAATATTCCTGCTGTTTCAGGATTCATTCTCAATCTCTTTGATTATAATATCAAATGGGGGGAAATTCAACCCCGCAGTTCCACACTCATCTCATGCCATGCCTCGCCGCCCCAGACGGAATCACCGATTCCATGATCTTTGAAACCGAACTTCTGATACATTTCTACCTTATCCGGCAGACAGGTCAGGATCAGTTTTTCTCTGCCGTTTGCTTTTTCGCGTTCTTTATAACAGCGCACCAGTTCCCTTGCCAGTCCCCGGCGCTGATATTCCGGAAGTACATCCAGGCCCAGAAGCATAATGTTTTTGCCCTTCGGATCATGCACCTCTGCATCTGTAAAAAAATCATCTGTCAGATGTTCCCGATCTGTGGCAAGTCCGTTGAGGAAACCTGCAATCTTTCCTGTATCGCGATCCTCTGCCACAAGAAAAAGCTCCGGTGCTTTTTTTACACGGTCTTCCATGTGTTCATAAGAACATGCTTCATTTGGCGGAAAACAGATCTTCTCTATCTCTGCTGCCTGTGCGATTTCCTCCTGACGGATATTTCTAAAAATATACTTTTCATTTAACCGACTTGTGTCGTTTTTCTCTGTCATAACTTGTCACTCCATTTTCTGTATTTTTTAAAGCCCAAACAGCTTTACATTTATTCCGAAGTGTAACATCAAAATTTTTGAATTTCAATAATAAATAACGCAAATCTCATAGCTTGTACAGCCCAAAAATGATAGAATATCATTAAAATAATCCGAAGGAGATTTTATATGCAAAGAAAAAGAATAAAGCATTTTGCTGTCGGGATTTGTTTTCTGTTTACCAGCCTCCTTTGCTGTCTTTCTGTCAATGCGGATGTACTTGAGGGCACGTCAGGCCAGACACTTTCCGGCGAATATGCAGTTATTATAAATACAGATACCTCTGCTTCCCAGGAGACCGGGACTCTGTTCTTTGACGATAGCGCCGGCACTTCATCTTATTCTTCTGCTGCAGCCACGTCCTGTACCAGCCTGTTCACATCGTATCCTTCCGATAATAGCTTATCTGCAGATGACACTCCGGCATCTTCTCCCGACTCAGATTCCGCTTTTTCCACACAATCGGCTTCTGTGACTTATCAGACCGGAGAAGAAAAATTCATCTACGGCCCAAACAGTTCCGGAAAGACTTACGTGTGTATCGGCATCGGCGAACACTGCTATATCTGGATGGACAAAACTCTGAAATCCAACTACGATACTGCCGGCAAAACCAGTCTCATTGCAAAAGATATGGCAGAGGTCTACGACGGCCAGCCTTACCGCATTCTGAACGAACTTGCAGATGGCTCCATCCCATACGAAGACAACTCCGGAAAGCTTTCTATCCTTCTGGAGTCTCTGAGCAGTGCCAGCGGTATGTATATGTACGATACCGGAATCACCGCAATTCATATCAATACCCCTGCTGCCTCCTCCTATGTTTCCGGAGAAATGTCCAAAAGGAACGGTCTTCTTGTTCATGAAGGCCAGCACGCACTTCTCTGGCTTAAAACAGGATTTTCCTCTTCCGGGAAATATACGTGGCTGAATGAAGGTCTGTCTGTAGCTGCAATGGATTATCTTTGGGGCGGCGTAGATTCCAGTGGATGGCTGAACGGCATTTCTGGTAACTCTGCCATTCGCAGCGGTTCTTCCCTGATCTATCAAACCTACCGAGATGATACCGCCCAGGATTACGGCATGCCTTATCTCTTTGTCCGTTATATGATCGACCGTATGGCCGGAAGTTATGATCCAATGTCCGTCCTTCCGACTTTTTATAAAACAGATGCTTCTTCTCTGAACTCCGCGGAATATCTGACTCAGATAACCGGTATTCCATTCCGCGAATTAATAGTTGATTTTTATACTGCCATTGCTTCCGGTGAGCAGTCCGGTATCTACAGTTTTGCCGGAGACCGCATCGCCGCCGGGAAGGCAGCAACATTTCCTGTTTTTGCAGGAAAAAGCGGCCAGAGCTATTCCCTTCCACCTGCATCCGCCATTCTGGTCAAACTGAAAGATTATAGTTTTTCTGTTCCGTCCAATGGTGGAAATAACATTGTTTACCGAATCGTAGACAACCGTGGGGACTCTTCCTCACCATCCGACGGTGACGGCAGTTCCTCACATCCATATGCGATTTCCTCACTCAGTGACCTGAACCTCATTTCCGAACACCCGGACGCTTATTACTTCCTGACAGACGATATACAGACAAATGGCAAAATCAATTTTACGGTAAATAATTTCCGCGGTCATCTGGATGGAAATGAGCATACGATCTACGGGCTCAAAAAACCGCTGATTGCAAACAATCACGGCACCATCGAAAACTTACGGATTGTGGCATCCTTTGATGATGACAGCCAGAATGTACAGGGAATCATTTCTCAATACAACGATGGAAAAATCCTCGAGTGCTCTGTCTCGGGAACCGTAACCGGGCGTATGGGCGGTGACGGCTCCATGGTCTTTCCCAGCTTCGGCGGCATTACAGGCCAGAATGAACTTGCAGGAATCATCAGCGGCTGTTCATCCAAACTGAAGCTCAGCCTTTCAATGGCTCCTATGAAAGCTCTGGTTGGCGGTATTGCCGGCTCAAACACCGGCACTATCGAAAAATGCGTCAGCAACGGAAGTCTTTCTGTCTCACAGAAAAACGGTGATTCTTATCCACTCTATGTCGGCGGTATTGCCGGGCAGACTGAAAAATTCGGTGGTATGGGAGGCGTAATAAAAGAATGTCTCCATGCCGGACAGCTCAAAGTTTCCGGCGGCAAAGCTTATGTCGGCCAGATCTGCGGTATGGCTGCATCAAATATCATAAATTCATCCGGTGGTCTGAATGCTCACATTCTGAACTGCTATGGACGAACCGGTTCTATTTCTCTTGTTGGTTCTTCTGATGAAAAACTGACTACCGGAGGACTGCTTACAGATACCCAGTTAAAAGATGCTGCTTCCTATAAAGGATGGAGTTTTGACGGTGACTGGAAGATTTCAGATGACGGAATTCCGACACGTACAGATTCCTCTGATATTACTTCTCTTTCTGTAAAAAATGCCCCGGCTTCCTGCTATATTGGTGAAATACCTTGGAATTTCGGTACTCTTGTTATCAATAACAAAACTGAAATTTCCATCACCCGGGACATGATCCGCGGCTTTGACAATTCCATGGAAGGTACAAATACAATTTCCATAACTTACAAAGGAAAACAGACTGCTTTTTCCCTTCCAATATGTAAACCGGAAGCTGCTCAGATCACACACTTTGAAATATCCCGAAGGCCTTCCCGTCTTACCTACAGTGTGGGAGAAAAATTTGATCCTTCCGGCACCAGTTTTTATGCGGTCATAGGCGGTCGCTCCGTATACATTTACAATGGTTATACCTATAACAAAACCGGATTATTAACTGCAGGCGATACCGAAATCACTTTTGACTACTTCGGTGCCCGTTTGAACCAAGCCATAACAGTCGAAGCAGCCACACCGTCCAAACTTGAACTCTTAAATTCACCTTCCAGAACCCGTTATACTACCGGAGAACACCTGGATCTGAGCGGAGCAAGACTTCGTATTACCTATAGTAACAAAACACAGTCACCTGTCTTTGGGGCTGATGAGCTGGAGGCTTATGGTATAAACGTTGCACTGGGCTCCGGCAGTGATGTCAACGTGATTGACCGTCAGCAGAGTCTCACTCTGAATGACAATGGTAAAACACTTCTGTTTTATGCAACCGATGTCCTTCCCGGAAACTGGGGTGCCGTATCCGCAGCCTCTATAACACTGAATGTTACCACCCCGCTGATGATCACCGGCACAGATCTGTATCTCAGTACCGGAGTTCAGACCCTTCAATATGTAAACTCCGGTGATGTTACCGGTGGAAGCGGCAATTATACAACGACCGTTGTTAATGAGAATCTTCCAAAAGGACTGAATAGAAATTTTGCACCCGGCTACTCCAATTGTTTCAGCTATTCCGGAATCGTAACAGACACTTCCGGCACTTACCGCTCCACATATTTGATAAGTGATACTGTGACACAATCAACTTTATCCGTAACAATTGTAATTCATGTGCGTCCGTCCAATGAAGCTGCATTTTATAGTTTTGTCCTTCGTAAAGCACAGAACAGCAATCTTACACAGGATGTTATCGGTGAAATCAGCGGTGATACTGTCATTCTCCGCTTACCGGTGGGAACAGATGTCACACATCTGATTCCGGAAACAGACTACGCTTCCGGTTCCGGCACTACACTTCCTGAAAATTTCTGGAACGGCACTGCCCATAATTTCACCAAACCTGTCATTTACACGCTGATCGCCCCGGACGGTCATACTCAAAAGCACTACACTGTAAAAGTCGAATTCTACCAGAACGGACAGGACACATCTGACGTACCGCAGCCACCAGAAGACGATAAGCCCACTGTAAAACCGGATGAAGTTTCAAAACCGACAGCCACACCGACCACTGCACTTTCATCCGCTTCACTGCCTGCAGCATATCCGAAAGGCAAGATTATAAAAGACGTAAAAACCAATGCTGTCTACAAAGTCACCGGAACGCTGGTTGTTCAGTATGTAAAACCACTGAATAAAAAACGCAGCACCATTACCATTCCGGATCAGGTAACACTTAACCAGTGTAATTACAAGGTGACTTCCATCGGAGCCAAAGCTTTCAAAAACAACAAATACCTGAAAAAAATCACTGTTGGAAAAAACATCAAAACCATTGGCTCTCAGGCATTTTATAACTGTAAGAAACTGAAAGTGATGAAATTCCGTACAACACAGCTTAAGCAGAAGTATATCGGTTCAAACGCATTCAAAAAAACGCCATCCAAAATAACGGTTTACGTTCCAAAGAAACAGGCAAAATACTATAAAAAAATATTCCTGAAACGTGGGATGCGCAAATCTGTCAAATTCAAAAAAATATAAAAGAAAAAGCCTCTTGTGATATTACAGCAAATCATAAGAGGTTTTCTCTTTTATAGCAATCATACCGATTAAGTATGTATTTTTTCTTTACATGCAATATAAAAGGGTATAACATGGAAGTAAACTAATATTATATAAAGGCGGGTAAAATTATGGACTACTCAATCAACACAAAATGCGTTCAGGCCGGTTATACTCCGGGCAACGGAGAACCACGACAGATTCCGATCTATCAGTCAACAACTTTCAAATATGATACCAGTGAAGACATGGGTAAACTGTTTGACCTCGAAGCATCCGGTTATTTTTATTCCAGACTTCAGAATCCGACAAATGATTATGTTGCTGCCAAAATCACCGCACTCGAAGGCGGCACTGCCGGAATGCTGACTTCTTCCGGACAGGCAGCAAACTTCTTCGCCATTTTTAATATCTGCGAAGCAGGCAGCCACATTGTTTCCTCCTCTTCCATCTATGGCGGTACATATAACCTTCTTGATGTCACCATGAAAAAAATGGGAGTTGATGTTACTTTCGTTGATCCGGACTGCACTGAAGAAGAATTAAATGCTGCTTTCAAAGACAACACAAAAGCCGTTTTTGGTGAATCTATCGCCAACCCGGCACTGACTGTCCTCGATATTGAAAAATTTGCAAAAGCTGCACACGCACATGGCGTTCCGCTTATTGTGGACAACACCTTCCCGACACCGGTAAATTTACGTCCAATCGAATGGGGTGCTGATATTGTTACTCATTCCACGACCAAATATATGGACGGTCACGGCGCTGCACTCGGTGGTGCGATCATTGATGCCGGCAAATTTGACTGGATGGCTCACGCAGACAAATTCCCGGGGCTCTGCACACCGGATGATTCCTATCATGGAATTACCTATGCAGAAAAATTCGGCAAAGAAGGTGCTTTCATCACCAAATGCACCTCTCAGCTTATGAGAGATCTGGGATGTGCACAGTCTCCGCAGAGTGCTTTTATACTGAATCTTGGTCTGGAATCTCTTCATGTACGTATGCCACGCCATGTAGAAAACGGACAGGCCATTGCTGAATTTCTTGAAAAACATGACAAAGTGGAATTCGTCAACTACCCGACACTTCCATCCAACAAGTACTATGAAATTGCCAAAAAGTATATGCCAAACGGCGGATGTGGTGTTGTATCCTTTGAATTAAAAGGCGGTCGTGCCGCAGCAGAAAAATTCATGAAGAATCTGAAACTTGCTGCCATTGAGACACATGTGGCAGACGCAAGAACCTGCTGCCTGAACCCGGCAACCTCCACTCACAGACAGATGAACGATGAACAGCTTGCCGCTGCCGGAATCCCGGCCGGACTGATCCGTATCTCCTGTGGCCTTGAAGATAAGAATGACCTGATTGCAGATATCGCCCAGGCACTGGATGCGATCTGAAAATAAAAACTTTTAATTAGCTGAATTTAAATGGCAGGTAAAAGCGTCTGAGCTTATACCTGCCATTTTATAAATTAATTATATCAATAAAACTATTTCATCACTACCTTATATTTGTGTCTTAATGCTTTAGACAATGCTACATTCGTAAACGCAACTTTATGATCATTTTGTAAACGTCCCAAAATAATTCCCGGATCTCGTTGAATTGATCGCGCAAATGCTCTGATTGATAACTCATCAAACTGGTTTTTTTCTAAAAAGGTCTCATATTTATCAGGTGGAATCAGTTTATCTTCTGCATACTTATCTGCTGCATCTTCCTGCCCATTATTTTCTCCTTCAAATGTTATTCCATAATCACCATTGATGATATGCCCTATTTCATGGAATAATGTAAACCAGAATGTATCCGAATATAATCTTCTGTCATTAACCATCAACATTACATTTGAACCAATTTTCTTTGTTGCTCCATTAATCCCAGATCCCGGCAAATTAGGAAGAATTACAAAAATTACGCCTGCTTCGGCAAATGCATTTTTAATCAACGGATAAAAATTACTATGCTCTGTCGTCAGGGTTAACGCATACTCAACCGCATTTTCAAATTTTTTCTTATCGTATTTTGGAGCTTCAGCTTTTAGTGCTTCATTAATTGCTATTTGAACCATTACATTTGCCCTTGCTGTATTTGATTCTTTCATATTTTCTGACGCACTTCTAAAACTTACTGCCATATTAGGTTTCGTAAATACAGAAAGTGATGCTACTTTTAAAAATTCTCGCGTACACTTTACCTGTTCATCTATTTGTCTTGGCAGATCAGGCAGCCCGAAATAATCTTTAAAATATGTGTACTGAAAATATTTGAAAATTCTTTTTTCCTGTTCAAGTTCTTTTTCTGATTCAAATTCAGCTACCAAAGCATCATAACTCTTCTGTAGATTTAACCAATATTCCACACTGGTTCCCAACATTCGAGACAATTTCATTGCTATATCAATTGACAAATTTTGTTCTCCACGTACCAGAACACTGAGATTTTTTGCAGTAGTATCTAATCTGCTTGCAAAATCTTTTTGCGAAAGACCGCTTTCATCAATAATTTCTTTAATATAGTAGCCCGGATGAAAAGCAATCCTATTATTATATTCAATATAACTACTCATAATGGTTACTTACCTCCTTAATATCTACAATTCTTACTATACCTGCAACTTCATCAATATTACAGGGATCATAAGGTTCTTTATTTTCATCTAACGGTTGTAATACAATTCTCCAGGGATCTCTTCGCGTTTTCACATCAATTGCAAAAAGTCCTTCCATATTTCCATTCAGTTTATGAAAATGAAATGTTGGCATCACTACAATATCTTTTAAGACATTTGCCTGCTGCAGGGCATTTATTCGGGCAAATAAACTTCTGGCCATCAGATCATTGCCACCAAACAATTTTTTTGCCATTTTTAAATCTGTACACTGTCTCTGCACTTTTGTATTATCATAAACCAGTTGCACATTTGGCCTCCTAATATAAAATTACCTGATAGGTAATTTTATATTATCATTAGGATTTTACCACGTCAACTACATTAACCTTTTTAAATAAAAAAAATCGGGTGCGCCATCGACGCACCCGGTGTGATTGGTTTATTTCTTTATTTTGACTTTCTTCGCAGAACTCCACTCGGAATAATAGGTTACTCCGGATACTTTTTTGTAGGAGCGTACCTTCACAGAATAAGTTGCTTTCTTTTTGAGTGATTTAAGCACTTTGTTCAGTGTTTTATTTGACTTGACAGTAATTGTTTTCTGTTTTTTACCAGTCTTATAATTCACCTGATATCCGTTTGCTTTTGTATTCCTTGTCCATTTTACAGTTGCTTTCTTTGACGCGTTGTTCTTGACAGATGAAATGCGGTTCTGTTTGAGGTAATAATACGTTTTTCCAACATATGCGCCTTTTATGCTTCCTTTATAAGCGCAAACTGCATATGTGTATTTTCCACCGTTTGTCGTTGCACCGGTATCTGTATATGCAGCTGTTGCTCCGTTGGTAACCGTCTTGATTGTCTTATATCCGCCTTTTCCGTACGCTCTGTAGATGATGTAGCCCTGTGCTCCACTGACTCTGTTCCAGGTCAGTTTTATGCCTTTCTTCGCATTTGCAATTGATGTGATATTTACTGTATCAAGTTTTTCAACTACAGGAGCTACCGGCTCCTTCTGCTTTTCTACAATCTGGAAGGACACGGTTTTAATGTCTGTGTAATTTCCGATACCGGTAACAGAAACACTTGCTTCTCCCACACGGTTGTTGTCCTGATATTCCAGACGATAATCTGTGCCCTCACTTAAAGTGGTATCTTCCAGAAGTACCGTCACTTCCGGTTTTACTTCTTTTCCGTCATAAACATATGTAGAAGCAGCCAGCTTAACTTCGCAGGATTTGATGTTTTTAAGAGTTCTCGTGGTGCGTGATATTTCTTCTTTACAAAGTGTACATCTCTGTACCTCATCATATTCCACATCGCCGTTTTCCAGTGTTTTCTGATTCTCTATCATCTGTTCGATGACATGATTTTCATTGACACCAACTGCAACCATCGTACTGGCTTCTTCATGGTTTGCATCACCTGAAACAGTTACTTTGATCAGTGCAAGGCCGGCTTTTTTACCGGTAACTGTTGTCTCATTGATATCAACCAGATCAGGAGTGGAGGTTTCAAGAGAGATATCACCGATTCCTTCTGCCTGAATTTCCGTTGAAGCCTTGACATGAATCTGCTCATCCGTGCTTGCCGCCGAAACAGACTGTTTTGCCTTTGCAATAGTAAAGCCTTTTTCCACTGTTCCTTTAATGCTGACATCTCCTGTTTTTGCAGTTATGATGACTTTTGCATTTCCTGCATTAACATTATCCGCATAGGTAACTGTATAATCTTCTTCACTTACAATTCCGTTGCTGTTTTTTACAGTAACTTTTGGTGTTTTTTCTTTACCGTCATAAGCTGTTTTATGGTAAGAAAGTGTAACCGTACAGTCGCTGAGATTTGTCTGACTTAACATCGGAATTTCTTCTGTATATTTTGCATCACAGTCGGCACATTTGTATTCTATGGTTCCTTTTGACAGATAAGTAGCCTGTTTGGTAACTGTTCCTTTATCCCATTTATGCGGTGCCAGATCTGTCTCTTCGCCCTTATAGCTGTCTTCACAGTCTGTACAGGTATATGTGATAAATCCTTTTGTTGTACAGGTAGATTCTGTTATGGTCTCTTCATAATTGTGTCCCTTTGCCCTGCGGATATCTGACTTCGTTTCATAATCACAGTTTTCGCAGGTCAGAAGTGTGTAACCTTCTTCGGTACAGGTTGGGTCTTTCACCGTGCGTTTATATGTATGGCCTGTTGCACTCTTATAATCAGATACATACTCATTTCCGCAGACATCACAGATATTTTCTGTATATCCTCTGGAAACACAGGTTGGAGCAACAACTTTTTTCGTATATTTATGACCGGACGCTCCCACATAGTTATCTGTATAGGTATATCCACAGTTTTTACAGGTATAAACTGTGTAACCCCTCTCTGTACAGGCAGGAGCTTTAACTGTTGCTTCGTAATCATGCTCCAGAGGATCTGTATATGTATCATAATAAGTATAATCACAGTTTTTACACTGGTGTCTCGTATATCCCTGTATCTGGCAGGTCGCCGGAACTACTATGTCCTCCATAACATGTTCTTTATGCGGTATGATATTTTCACGTTTTGTATTTCCGCAGACTGCACAGGTGTAAACTGTGTATCCGTCTCTTGAGCAGGTAGGTTCGATTACTTTGCCCTCATCATACTTATGGGCATTCAGATCTATCTCCAGTTCGGTTCTGATTTCTTCGTCACAAACACTGCAGACCTGAACATCGTAACCTTTTTCATTACAGGTTGCATCCTTGTGTTCTTTCACCGTCAGCTTATGTCCCGTGGCCGGAATCACACCTGTAGAAGTCTGTCCACACTTGTCACAGGTGAAAGATTTCTCTCCGTCTGTCGTACAGGTTGCCGGAGTGATCACCGTGTAGTCTTCGGACATGTGGACCGGGTTCTGGGTAACATTATTTTGGTTACTGAAGAATTTCTGTGCAGCAGATGAAGTCCAGGTACTGTTGCATGCATAATAGGTGATGGTTCTGGGGATATATTCATTCATTATAAACATAGAATTAAAATTACCAAAATCTCCCATAAATGTTACATCAACAAGGCTATCAATTGCCAGTGCCTTTTCTCCTATGCTTGTCACCCCTGCCGGGATTCGGATGCTTCTAATTGCACAACTCCAAAAAGCATTTCCTCCAATAGTCTCTAGTTTACTTTCTTTTTCAAATTTTACTTCTTTTAGATTGGAACATCCATCAAATGCACAGTCTCCAATACTAATTATATTTTCCGGAATGCAGATTTTCTCTAAACTCTCACATCGATAAAATGCCTGTAATTCTATAGCGGTCACACTTGATGGAATCGCAATCTTCTCTAAATTACGGCATCCATAAAATGTTTGATATGAAATTTTATCCAGTTTTATATCTTCTGCAAATAAACACTGTGTCATCCCACTACAGCCCGAAAATGCGGAATCACCAATATATGTAACGCTTGCCGGAATTGCTACTCTGGAAATTTTTTCGCAGTACTGAAATGCTCCTTTTCCTATATTTTTCAGATAATTAGGCAACTTATCACTTGCTAATTCAAGATTGTCACAATCTGAAAAAGCATTCTCCTCAATATATTCTATATTTTCATGGAAAGTTACTGTTTTAATATTATGCCCATAAGCAAATGCTGATTTTCTGATGCGGGTAATACCCTGTGGAATTACTAAATTCTCCAGAGCTTTTCCACCAACGTAATATTCTAATCTCATTCTCGAACCTGCTTTTAATGAACTGAATGACGGTCCTTCTGTCATATTCAGCCATTGCGACAGATCTTCAATATATATTTTCTTCAGATTTACACACTCACTAAAGGCACTATCTTCACAACTATTCAGATTTTGGGGAATCTTAATGCTGCTTAAAGAACTACACCCGTAAAATGCTCCACCACCAATTGTTGTTACACTTTCAGGAAAACTGATCTCCTCTAATGCTGTACACCCTGTAAATGCACCGGAGTTTATACTTCTCAGATTTTCAGATAGCTTCACGCGTTTTAATGCAGTACAAGATTCAAACGCATTACTATTTATATATGTAACACTGTCATCAATTTCCGCCCATTTCAGTTTCGTTAATCCATAAAAGGAACAAGACGCAACATACGGAATCCCCTTTTTAACACGCACACCTTCAATAATATTTTCATACTCTCCCCATGGTGCTGACGTTATCTGATGACCATCCTGTGTTCCCTGCCAGGAATACCCATTGTTTTCACCACTACCGCTTTCTACAAAGAGCTCCAGTACATGATCCGGTGTGATTCCCCAGAAAAAATTCGAAATATTTGTATCATTTCCACATACGATGTACGGTGCCGGAATTACTTCTTCGACTACTTCACCGCATTTCTGGCAGGTCTTTCTCATTGTTCCGGTCTGATCCCGTTCTGCCTTTTTTGTAATCACTCCGGCATCCCATTTATGTGTTGTACCGTATGCTTTGGTGACTGCAAATCCCCAGTCATCTGCACTGTAGTCTGTCGTCAGTCTCAATGTCACAGAACTTCCCGGTACAATCACGGTCTTTCCTGCAAGTTGATCATTGATAAACTTCTGATACAGTTCTCCGTCTTCTTTATAAATATAAAAGAAGTCATCATAGTTTGTTTCAAACTTCGTTTTCGCATCAAAGGTCAGGATGATTTCTTCTGCACCTTCCATGGATACCTTCCAGTCTGTCGATGTCTCTGTATTGTACGGATGATCTGACTGAAGCTCTGTCGTATTGATACAGTTGATACAATTATTATAATCTTTGCCGACATTGCCACACACAGAACAGGTTGCATCATAATATGCGGTATTGTCCTTTGTCGGATAATTCTTGCCATCCGTCTGGATCTGCATTTCATTATTTGTACGCACGTAACTATGGTTCATATTTGCCGTTATTCCATTTATTGTACAGCAAGGTTCCCATGTTACATCTGTATAAGCTGATCTGAATGCATCTGTCCATGTAGCATCTGCTTCTTTATAATAAACACTTACTTTCGCAGTCCCGGTAAATGCAGGAATTACTGTCGGCGCATTTCCGGAATAATAAAGATCTGTCTCAGCCTTTGAACAATTTTGAAACGCATCTGCACTGACTGTCCGCAAAGTGTCCGCACTGATAACCACTTTCGTAAGATTTGTTCCATCTGCAAAAGCTCCGCTTCCGATTTCTGTGATACCTCTCTGAATCGTTACAGTAAAGACCTGTGTCATATCCCACGGATAGTTGTCCTGACCATTATCCTTCTCAATTGCGCCTGAACCGCTAAACTGCAGATTTCCGGCATCTGAAAGCGACCAGTTTACACCTGTGGCAAGCGTACCACTGGCTGTGATCGTCTCTCCCGTCTGCACTGCCACTTCATTTTCTGAGAAAATATCCTCTGCTTCTGCAAATTCTATTTCCGTATTCTCATCTGTTTCATCCTGTGAAGATACATCTGTCGGATTTTCTTCCATAATCTCTACTTCATCTGTATCCCCGTCTGTAAATGCGTCTTCATCATTCTCTGCTTCTGATGCTTCATTCACACTTATGTTGGCATTGTCATCTGCAGATGCATTTACTTCAGCAGCTTCACTCTGAACAGCCACTTCATCTTCACTGCCACTTTCTGTTTCTTCTACATATGTCGTGTAATCACCTGTCATATCAGCATCTGCATAAACAACAGCACTGTTTAAAACCATCATACCAGCCAACAACATGGATATTATTCGTTTTTTCATAGACTTCTCCTTATAATGTGTATAATGTTCCTATAGTATCACAAAATAAGGAAATATCTAATTACCTGCCTGCATAGAAACCGGATTCTACTTTTTATACAAATTACAGTGTTGCTTTTTATGCACTTTTTCTATTAGGCAAACTATCATCCCCTATAGTTTTTCCTGCAAAAGAAAAAGGAACTCCATGCTTTTCAGCACAAAGTTCCCTTGAATCATTATTTAACTATTTTGCAAGTACGTATGCCCCAAACACTACAGGTACTGCCATCATCACTGCAATTACTGAACTCTGAATGAGAAATGCAGCCACACAGGTAAAGATTGAAAATACGATTATTTTCATCCACGCATCTGCTTTCAGTTTTCTTTTTTTGATCAATATGCAGGATATGATCAGTACTGCAAGAAAAATAAGCAATACTATAAATAACACTGCTGCCAATATTAAAACCGTTATTTCTGCCATGCCACTGAATACAGTTCCCAAAATGCGTGGAACGATCAAATATCCACTTATGTAGTCATCACTTCCTCCGGCCATTGCAGTTATATCGACTCCTGCCATAGTGACATCTCCTGCTATCTTGCAAAATAATATTGCCCCGATTTCCAAACAGGAGAGAAGCACCATATATATCCCGATCAGTATTGTTGAGAATGATGTAGCTTTTGATACTTTTTTCATATATTCTTCCCATTTTGAAAGGCCCTAAGATTTTTCCATCTTTGGACTTGCCGAAAAACAGTCATCCGGTATTTTCGTCAGACTTTCCGGCATATCTACCTGTTCCAGATTATCACAGAAAGAAGCAAATGTTGACGGTAATTCCGTTATTCCTTCACCCAATGTGATCTTTTTGATTTTTGATCCGGAAAAGGTTCCGAATCCTTCGAAAATACATTCCTTTCCAAAGACAGCTTCTTCAAATCCGGAGTCCATGAAGCAACAGCCTTTTACTGTTGAACCATCTCCTATATGTATGTATCCTCCGGCTCCTGCCCCACAGAAAGCAGAATCCCAAAGATAATTTTCACTGGCAGGCAGCTCCACATCTCTCAGGGCTGTACAATCTCTGAATGCAGATCCTGCAATTTCTACTCCCTGATTACCGAAAACCACCGTTTCCAGACTGGTACATCCTGAGAAAGCATAGCCCCCGATCCAGGTCAGAGAATCCGGAAGTGTTACTTTTTTCAAACCGGTGCAGCCCTCAAATGCTGAAACGTCAATATAGAGCATTCCTTCCGGAACTTCAACAGAAGTAATCTTTGTATTATCCTTAAATGCCAGCGAAGCAACACCACTCATTACTGTGTCTTCAATGCTGGAAGGCAGAACAAGCTCCGTTCCTTCTCCTGTATAACCACTCAGCTCCTCATAGCCATTTTTCTCATAGCCGCCATTATCCTGCTGTTCCTCTTCAAGCTGTTCCAGGTCAATCTCCAGACTTTCCAGCAGTGTTTTCATCTCTTCTCTGTCCAGGAATTTCCAAAGTTCTTCTTCCGGACAATCAGGAATACTCACCAGTATGCTTAAAATATACTGATCTGTCAGATCCCTGTAAAGGGTAATGTCCCCTTCCTCCCTGCGGCATGCCACATAGTAATGGCTTTCTCCCACATCTGTTTCTTTTATTTCTCCGTCTGCCTTTGTTTCTGCATTTTTCTTTGCATCCGGGAAGTGAATGATCTGAATATTCAGGTTACCCTCATAAGCACAGTGAATCTTTCCATTCACAAAAAACTCTGCATATTCTTTTCCCTGCCACCGGGTTGGCAGTTTTACGGAAATTCCTTTGGCAGTTACCTCTTCATACTCAATTCCTTCCTGGAATTTTATTCCCTTCAGCACCGTCTGTATCAGCTTATCTTCCATCACAGTATAGATATCATCAAAACGCTCTGTTGTTTTTACTTCAATCTTCAGACCATCCCAGTTTCCCACATAATGATCCTCATATTTCAGAATTGCAGCATATTCTCCGCTTCCCAGATATACTGCAGTCTGATCCGGTCCGTTTTTAGCTTCATCCAGATTAGAGCTGAATACAATTGCATTCATCCCACTGATGGTAGTTTCTTCTTTTTTTACCTGCTTTGCTCCTCCTTCGCGGGTGTTTTGTGCATATTCAAGCTCCGTAATGCGATTTGAAAGCTGCCCGGCTGTTATGGGTGCAAGTGTCATTGTCCATTTCCCGTCCGGATCTGTAAATTCCAGATACTGCTCTTTTTCTGTCGGTTCTTCTGCTTCATAGGGAAGAGTAACCGTAAATTTTCCCTCCGCATAATCATATTCTTTATACTCCGGCAGTGGTGTGGGTGTTGCCGTAGGTGCAGGAGTTGCTGTGGGCGCTGCTTCTTCAGGCTTTTTCTCACCACATGCACATAAAAGACAAACACATAAAAATACAATCGGAAGCATCACTTTTTTTAAATTTTTCATAGCTTGTCTCCTTTCTGAATCCTTCCTTTAGTTCTCACAGAGCTTTTATCATGAGTTAAGACGTTGTCCGCAATATTCACAATTGCTCAGACGTCCTTTTATTACCTGATTCTTTGCACCACAACTGGTGCAGATAACTGTAATATAAATCTTTTCATTTACACGTCTGTTTGGTGCAGTGATCATAATATAATTTCCTTCTCTGTCTATCTGAATATTTCGGATATATCCCCTGGCAATAAATTTTTCAAGTTTTTTTACGGCTCCTTTTCCCAGCTCCTGCTCAATTTTTTCAAATGAGACCGTATTCTGGGCATAAGATTCAAACCAGCAGGCAATTTCTCTGGCATTTTTCATCCTTAATGCTTTCTGGATTCCCCGGAAAGTCGGATACAGAAACAACAAGCAGAGCAGAATCTCTGTTGCTGCCATTCCCCAGCGTCCTTCACCAATATACTTCTCCGATGCGCCAATGGCTCCCAGGGATAAAAGCATACAGAAACCACAAAGAATCCACTTCAGTTTTCCCAATACCCCTGCTTTTTTATTTTTTTCTGTCAAAAAATCATTCATGTCTGTTTCCTCTCTAATCACTCAAAATTCTATAATATATTGATGAAGCTTCTGTCATCTTAAATCAAATTT
Source organism: uncultured Blautia sp. (assembly GCA_934371915.1). GTDB lineage: Bacteria > Bacillota > Clostridia > Lachnospirales > Lachnospiraceae > Blautia_A. Next base: position 29,740 of record CAKROE010000015.1, read on the forward strand.
TCTGTCAGCCCGCCCCCAGCAGAAGCCATGCGTCACCTGACGGATCATAATAATAAACCACATTGTCTCCTACTGCATAATAATGTTCTTTTGTAAAATGATCCTCATGATCTGTTCCCAGAACAAATACCGGACAATTTCTTCCTTCAATGTACTCCTCAGTACCTGTATACCACAAAGACATACCAAGACCAAGGTAATAGCTGACTTCATCTGTTTCTGAAAGCTGTTCTCTGGCAATCCTGATATCCAGTTCCGAATCACCCCCCGGATCATACTCATCCCAATTATAATATATGGAGAAATCATAGCAGTGAGTTTCTGCTGCAAGATGTCCATCCTTTAACGACACCATAGGATGGTATTGCACACTCATATTCTGCTTCTGTACAGAAACCATCACATTAGAATGAATCTCACTCACATTGCAGCGCAGGATAATGATTTCATTCTCCTGCCCCGTATAGTATGGGGCGTTCAGATCATCCAGATATTCCCCTTCTTCCGTAGGCTGAGCCGGATAAACGCTGACCCTGCAGTCATCCCCCGGGACAATGGCATAAATTTCATATCCCCCTGCATCAACCACTGTTCCATCCTGTAAAAAAGGATAAGCTGCTGCCACTTCTCCCTGTCTGGTATATTCAAGTATCTCTGCTGCCTCTGCACCTTCATAGGTATACCCCAGAAATGCCATTCCGGCCTGGCATTCATTTTCCCTGATAATGTCCTGCAGAATTGCCAGATTCTCATCTGCCCCAGGCGCTTTGGCAGATACTTCTCTTATACCTCCACCATAGATACCAACAGAAAACAGCACCGCACAAACACATACAACAACCGAATATTTTTTCATACTCTCATCTTCCTTCTTGTCAAACAGATATTTGCACTCCGCTTCCTGCTCATAACAAAATAACTTCGCAGTTTATCAGATTGCTATTTTAACGTAGTTACGATCAGCTTACTTTCCAGTGCAGCTGCTATCAGGTCTTCTTTACAGCTGTATCCTGCCCTGGCGATCATTTCCTGAAAATTCCATCTCACCCCTGAGGTAGAGCATTTCATTTCCCGCGCAATCTCTGAATATGACATTCCACGGATATACAGGCGGAGCATCTCCAGCTGTCTGGGACTGATCTCACCACTTGTGATCCAGTTAAGCTCCACCTTCGGTGTCACATCCGGAAATACATGCTCACCATTTAACGTTCTGTGGATCACACTCCGTATTTCCTCTTCCCCGTGATCCTTATACCAGAGACTGTCTGCACATCCATTTTTTGCCCTCTCCAGCACCCTGGGATCGATCAGGGAAGTAACGATCAATATCTTGGTATATGGATACTTCTCCCTGATCTCTTTTCCGGCACTGAGCCCATCATGATTATGAAACGTCTGCACATCCATGATCACAAGATCAATTGCCGAATAATCACAGATTTTTACAGCTTCACGTGCATCCGAAACCGTCTGGACATGTCGGAATTCCGGCTCCTGCATAATAATATATTCAAAATACTTCTGCATGATCTTCTGATCTTCTACTATCAGTATCCGTACCATCGAATCCCATCCTTTCTGCCAGAGGCATTTTCAATATCAGACAAAATTCAGGAAAAAAAGAAACCTGCATTCTGCATTTTCCTAATTCAGCAACCTTTCTCAGCGCAGATAAACCACCGCCTTCTTCCGCATTTCTGTCAGGCACCTCTCCATCATTGGTAATCTGAATATTATATTCATCTGCACTTTTGTCTATCTTTACCCAAACAGTACTGCCATGAGCATGTCTGGCACAGTTTGTCACACATTCACGGATTGCCCTGTCTGTCAACAGCCTGTAAGATGGATGCAGCGGAAAGTTCCCACTGATCTGAACTGAAATTCCAAGCTCTTCTGCATGTCTGATCGTATCCTTATATACTTCTTCCATACTCTCCACAGCAGAACCGGTAAGAATATAAACCAGATGTTTCAATACAGACAACTGTTTATCCATTTTATCCGGATCTTCTTTTCTTTCCAGTATTCTGCGTATTGACAGAAGGCTTCGTCCAAAATTGTCATGAACCTGCATTTTCATGACAAGTGTCTCCTGCTCTCTGATTTTATCTCCGATTTTTTCGTACATTTCCTCCAGCTTATGATTCAGGATTTCCAGCTTTTCATTATTTGCCCTGATTTTTTCACCATTGTAATAAATTTCTGATACATTAACTGCCACTGTCTGCAGATATCCTGCACAATCCGGCTCCTGCAGACTATATTCCTGAAACATCCAGACGGAAGCATCCGGAAAATAAAACACATTACTGTCTTTGCTCAATCTGTAAAGACCTTCCGATTCAGGTTCCCCATTCATTGCTTTCCTCAATGCTTCATAATCCTGCAAATAAGAACCGGTCATGATTCTGCTCAGTTCCTGCATCTTGGTATTACACAAAACAATCCTTCCGAGAGAATCCGAAAAACAGACCCCACAGGGAACATCATTCACAGCCTCATTCACAGACCAGTAAGACAGAGAATGATGATATCTGAGTCTCTCGCTCCGGATTGCCCTGCAAAGATAAATTAACAATCCCATAACCGCTGCCATTAAAACACTGACCGGATAACCCTGAAGCATTGGCTGATAGGAACTTTCCCTCAGGCAATATCTGTGATCATTCATCAGAACGCCCATAAACATAAAAGAAACAGCAAAGACAGCCACTGTCGTTACGATTTTCTTTTTCCCGGAAAAGCAGGTAATTCTTACCAACAAAAGGATTAATTCCAAAACCAGGCAGATTTCAAGAAGAATCATCAGAAAATTTTGCATTGCCATACTGCATTCCACAAAACTGATCATCTTCCGCCTCTCTTTCTGAAGACGATACATCTGATAAACCATTCGTTTTCATCTTCCTGCTGCACTTTCAATTCCGGTCTGTCTGACATGAATCCACACAGATCCACCTCTGATACAATATGAACCGAAATCCGCAGTTCATCATCAATCTGCGACACACGGTAAAAAACAGACTGCATGATATCAGCCAATCGCTCCACAAGCCATTCAAAGGTGTCATAACATTTCAATATATCATCTGCATTCAGCTGCACATCCACATTTTCCACGTAATAAGCAGCCCGGATCCTGCATAGTTTTAAGCTGTCACAGGATTCTGCCAGGCTTTGTCTGAGATCTTCCATTGTAAGCAGATTTCCATCGGATGCATATTGTGTCAGCACCAGATTCTTTCTCCGCTTCAAATACGTACCAACAACTACAATTTTACCGAGAATCCGATCATATTGTTCCCTTGATTCTGTCTGTTCCAGCTCGTCCATAAACTGTGACAGTAATTCCAGCTGACCGGCTGTCTGATTCTGTATCATATTTAACAGACGGTTCTGTTCTTCTGTCTTTCTCCGCTCAGCCTCTTTCTGATAAGCTTTCTGTAACAGACGGTTTCTGGCAGTCAGTTCCTCCTGCTGTTCCCGAATATCCTGATACTGATCCAGCAGTACCGAAATATCCTCTGACCAGAACAAATGGCCGCCCCTTATAGGAATATGGTTGATCCGGATTCCCTGTTCCTGTACTGATGATCTGTCTATTATGATTTTACGCAGTTCAGGCAACAACTCAGGAAAATCACCGGAATGATAATAGCGCTGAAAAGAATAATCTGTAATCTCTGCATCCAGTCCTCCGGAAGTCTGGAATAATTCAAAATATCGATTATTGGTCTGTATCAATCCACATAATATACAACCCTGAAAAATTGCCGCCATTAAAAGGCAACACACTGCCGTCATATCCCCTGCAATAATTTTGATAAAAGGCAGGCGGAGTATATTTCCGATATTCCACCCCAGAAGCAATATTCCCGGAATCACCGGCAGCCAGAACTGTTTCTTTCCCGGAATTCTGCTTTTTCTGATCAGAATGATTTCCATTCCTGTCAGACAAAGCAATATCCATCCCTGAATCACTATAAAAACAATGCCATAGCTGTAATCTTTATCCGAAAATGGGGGCTGTTTGGAAAAACGAAATACCAGCTGATGCAAATCATTTGTAAAAACACTTACGATCAATACCGCTGCCACGGTCAACAGAATTATGATCTTTCTGACCGTTTTCTCTTCCTCCTTTTCACCCAAAAACATTGCTGCTGCCAAACCCAGAACCGGAATCAGAATCATGGGAATATAATATAAATACCAGCAGATATGTTCTCCAAGAGGATCATGAAGAATATGAAATTTTACTGTCCGCACAAAGAACCAGAATACCATCAGACAGCCAATTGTGATCAGACATCTGCGCGTTTTTCTATGTACTACATGCTTTCCCAGGTAAATCACCCAGGCACAGTACATCCCCAGATAAATACAGTTACGGCACTGATCTGCCATATTTCTCATAAAAACATTTTCCGGTCTCGTCTGCCTGCAGCAATAAGCCAGCAACACACTTATCAGAATCACTCCATATGACAAAGCCCTCTTTTTATTGTATGTCATGAAACTTCCTCTTTCACCGGAGCGTGTTTGAACAACGCTTTACGCAAGATGTGTGTCACACTTTGTGGGTATGATTTTTTAACACGCTCTAACCTGTTTTTGTAATAATTATACTATAAAGTCCTGTTTTATCATATAGTTTTCATGAGAATTACTTATTTTCAGAATTTTTATCACAAACAGAGTGAACACCCTGTTCACTCTGTTTAGTATCGCTTAAAACGGTCTTGGCTGACCGCAGTATTCACAAAACTTTCCGGTATTCTCTGCACCACACTGGCATTCCCAAGAACTGCTGTTCCGCTGCATACCTCCATTCACATTCATTCCGGTCATCCCCGGCTGCATTCCTCCGTTCATGTTCATTCCGGTCATCCCCGGCTGCATTCCGGCTGCATTTGGTGTCAGTGCCGCAACAATCTGATAAGCAGTCTGCTCCACTTCCATCAATTCCCTTCTGTTATCACTGTTTATTGAAAAAGTATTCAGCCGGAAATCCATATCATCAAACCACGGGGTTCTCACTTTAATACGCATGGTATAATCAAATTCATATTTATATACCGGGGGCTGATAACTTACAGTTTCTCCATCCTTTGTATATGTTTCCTCATACTGCTGTTGTTCTACATCAACTTTGCACTGCACAATGGCTGATAAAGGAACTATATCCGGGTTTTCACTGACATCCAGTTTCCGCGCAACAGTAAAATTCCCCTTATTATCATCAATAAAAACATTGTAATTTCTGGTATTGATCTGACGGGTTATACAAAAATCCATTACGGCTTTTTTGTTTTTTTCACGATATTCCAGCTGGCGTTTGATATCCTCTACCGTACTGTGCCGCCGCTCCTCAAACCATGGTGATAATTTTTTCGCACAATTCTTGCACAGATTTCCGTTATCCAGTTTTCTATTTCCCAACAAACCTATTTTTTCTCCGCAGATGTCACAGATTTTCTTATCAAATAATCCCATGCCCTATCCTCCTTTTTTATCTGAAATCCCATACTGCCGCACCGGAATGGTGCGGCAGTATTTTACCTTATTCTGTAACAACTATTTTTTCAAAATATGTCTTTACGGAAAAATCCTCTTCACCTGTTTCAGAATCATTTACTTCTTCGCCGTCATCAGCTTCACCTGCATCGTCTTCTGCTATAAAACACAGTTTCCCATCATCCAGTAAATTGAACTTCATATTATCAAGACTGAAAAACATAGTTCCTGCCTCATTCTCTGCTACAGCCTTTAATACCAGCGCGTTTCCTTCCACATCGCCCTGAAGTTCTACTTTTGTCTCTTCTCCGCTCTCTATTAAAATAATTTCAAACTTTCCGTCTTCCCCAGACATACTCATCTCAAATCCTGTCAGTTCAGCATTAACCGGCATCTGCATTCCAAATGCTTCCATCAGAGTACAGCTCCATTCTCCTTCAAAATCCTTCATGGTTGGATTTTCTACCGGTTTACCCGGTACATAAGGCTCATACTCTTCCTTTTCCTGACTCAGGATCATTGTCATTCCATCTGCGGTTAAGGTGATCTTACCGTCCTTGTACTCACATTCCTCTGTCTGATCGTTATTAGTCATCAGAATTTTATCATTTTCTATTTTCCACTCTGCTTCATCTACTTCAGGTTCTTCCCCATTAACCGAATTTGTTGTTTCCATTTTACCGTCTTCTTTAATGTCCACGGTCACTTCCATTCCCATTGCTCCCGGATGAAATGATGCACCTTCTCCCATAGAAAGCTCATTTACATACCAGGTTCCAATAATGTCCTTTTCTTCAAGGGCATAAACATTTACGCTCATAAAACCTGCCATTAGGACTCCGACTGTTCCTGCTGCCATCCACAACCTCATTTTTTTACTCATACAAACATCTCCTTTCTTTTTAAGGTACTCCTTGGCCTCTTTTTTACTTAATTTTGTGAGACGGTTTTTTGTTCATCTACATTATACGTGAATGCTTAAATCTTTACACTAGCACTTCTGACAGTAGGGTAATAAACAATCCTGTATCTGAAAGATATAACTTGTAACTGTCAAAATCTTTCTTATATGTGTTATATTGGTACTTAAATAAAAAAACAATGCCAGTACTGGATTTTAAAAAAATCCTGCACCGGCATTATTAAGATTGTAATTATTTTATTTTCTTTACTCAAATGAACCGCTTATCGTCCCCTGGAGTCCTGGTGTACACAAGTATATTCATATCCAACGTCTGCGCAATCTTTATGACTTGTCTGCCAATATGACCTGCTCCTATAATACCAAGCGTTTTACCATTCACCTCAACATGAGGAACCTGAAGATTTTTAGTAAAGTTATCATGATTTCCACATGCCAGCATCTTCATCTGTATCTGCATTGCAGAACTCAGATTCAATATCATCATATATTGTAACATCAGAAGATAAAATGGTGCTGTAACACCTACCTTCAATGCATAATTGAATTCTTCATAAGAACAGTTGTCAATTCCTTTCATCAACGGTAATGCGTTATTGATAAGATAATCCACATGACCATATTCAGCAATCACCTTTTGAGCAAATTTCTCCAATGTATCCTGCTGCGCAAGATCACCGGTAAAGTAAACTCCATATAAAATTCTCCCCCAAAATCTGCTTTCTATTTCTGTTGCCACAACATTGTGTATTCTTTTTCACCAGTAGCATCATCTAAGCCTTCACATTGAATATCGAACCCTTCTCTTTGGTAAAAAGAGATGGCTCTGGCATTCTTCTGGTATACGTTTAATCGTAACCTAATTTTTTTATTCTTGATATAGTCTAATAAAAGTTTACCTATACCACATGACTGCATTTCATCAGAAACAAAAATCCCTTCAATGTATTCGTTACTTAGTCCTACAAATCCCTGAATCATTTTATCATCTTCATACACATAGACTTCCGCTTGTGACATCATTTCTTTCACTAATTCATAATTACTTGT
>CAKROE010000016.1 GCA_934371915.1 uncultured Blautia sp.
CTTCTTTACTTTGTCGTTTTTTACAGCAATCCCCATCGTCCTGGACAGCGCTATCGGTAGTGGTGCGCAGGGACAGAAATTAGCGTATAAGTTTTTCTATGTTTAATTGTTTCTGTGGACTCTTGCAGATGTTTCGGAACTCAATACACCTGCACCTGCACGGGCATTTTCTCATTATGATAGTTCATAGAGCGAATATCTGCCGATCCTTCTTTACTTTGTCGTTTTTTTACAGCAATCCCCATCGTCCTGGACAGCGCTATCGGTAGTAGTGCGTGGGAAGGAAGCAGTGTAGCGCGCCGCCGAAATTATCCTATTATAGATTGCTTTGAACGGTGCGTGGTCCGGGTACCCTCCGGGCAGGAGGCAGCTGAGCACCGGATGGAAGGGGAAATATATAATAGGTTATACAAAATATTGGAAAATGAAAAAATAGAATAGAAATAGAGACTCTGCTTATTGTGAAAATATATGGTTCATCAACTTTCAGCAACGAAAAAAGATATATGATTTATTCAACATCTGCAAGAATCTTGGAAGTTCTTAGGAATGTTCCGGGTGTGTTATTCATAAAAATCACATTGTTTGAGCGTAGCGAGTTTGTGATTTTTATGAATGCTTTTAACACACGGATTATTCCTTAGTACTTCCAGATGATGAAGCCGTTGAAAAATCATATATCTTTTATATGTTGCGTGAAAATAATGAAACCATATCTTTTTATGTTTCAGATATGTCATAAAGAATCATATATCTTTTATATGTTGCGTAAAAATAATGAAACCATATCTTTTTATATTATATATACTATCCATCCTAGCTCAGCAGAGCAGAATCATTGCTAAACTCCTGTCCGCTTGCCTTCTCAAACTGATCCAGCAGATTTCTCACAGTAAGTTTCTTCTTTTCCTCACCCTGAATATCCAGAATGATCTTACCTTCCATCATCATGATCAGACGATTTCCATGTGTGATTGCATCCTGCATGTTATGAGTGATCATCATAGTTGTCAGATGGTCGCGGTTGACGATCATTTCTGTGATCTCAAGCACTTTGGCTGCGGTCTTCGGGTCGAGGGCAGCAGTATGCTCATCCAGAAGCAGAAGCTTCGGCTTCTGCAGTGTAGCCATCAGAAGTGTCAGTGCCTGACGCTGTCCACCGGAGAGAAGTCCGACCTTGGAAGTAAGACGGTCTTCCAGTCCAAGACCTAAAACTTTCAGCAGTTCTTTATATTCTTCACGTTCTTTTTTTGTGATTCCCGGTTTCAGTAAACGTGTTTTGCCACGGCGTTTTGCAAGGGCAAGGTTTTCTTCGATTCCCATAGTAGCAGCAGTTCCGGTCATAGGATCCTGGAATACACGACCGAGATATGCGGCTCTTTTGTGTTCGGATAATTTGGTGACATCGGTACCATCGATGATGATCTGTCCTTCATCGACCTGCCATGTGCCGGCAACTGCATTCAGCATGGTAGATTTACCGGCTCCATTACCACCGATAACAGTAACAAAATCACCTTCATTCAGTGTGAGGTTCAGACCGTTCAGAGCCACTTTTTCATTGATGGTTCCCGGATTAAATGTTTTATATATGTTTTTCAGCTCAAGCATCAGTTGTTACCTCCACGTTTCGTAGGTTTTGTAAAATATTTTGTTTTCCAGTAAGGCACTGCAAGGAAGACAGCTACAACAAGTGCAGACAGCATCTTCAGAAGGTCAGTGTCGATTCCGAGCCAGATAACTGTCTGAAGTACCAGATAGTAGAGAATGGAACCGAATGCAACACTCAGAAGACGAAGGGCAAAGTTGCGGAAAATACGTCCGAAGATTGCTTCACCGATGATGACTGCTGCAAGTCCGATAACGATTGCTCCACGTCCCATGTTGACATCGGCAAATCCCTGATACTGTGCAAGGAGTGCGCTGGAAAGTGCAACCAGACCGTTGGAGATCATCAGGCCGAGTACTTTACATACGTTGGTATTGATTCCCTGTGCGCGGGACATATTCGGATTACATCCGGTAGAGCGGAGTGAACATCCGAGTTCTGTTCCGAAGAACCAGTAGAGAATTGCAATCAGCACGACGATAAAAACAGCAACGATCAGAATGGTATTCTGATAAAATGGAACACCTTTTACATTACGAAGGGAAACAAGAAGATTGTATTTGTTTCCGTTGACTGCCTGATTGGCCTTTCCCATGATCTTGAGGTTGGCGGAATAGAGACCAAGCTGTGTCAGGATTCCGGCGAGGATTGCCGGGATTCCCATAAAGGTGTGAAAGATTCCGGTTGCGAGTCCTGCAAGCATTCCGGCTCCGGTAGCGGCAAGCATGGACACCCAGATATTATGCCCGCTCATCAGCATCATGACACAGACAGCACCGCCGGTACACATGGTACCGTCAACAGTCAGATCGGCAACATCAAGAATACGAAAGGTAAGATAGACACCGATCGCCATGATTCCCCAGATCAACCCCTGTGCGGCTGCACCCGGGAGTGCGTTTACTAAGCTAAGAATATTCATTTTGTGATTCCTCCTGACGACACAGAAAGCGAGAAAGGATATTCCTCTCCCGCTGTCTGTATAAATTTGTGTTTTTTACTTAATTTGAGAAAAATTATTCGGCTTCTTCAGTTGTTTCTTCTGCTGTATCGTCTGCAGCATCTGCATCGTCCTCAGAAGTTTCTTCTTCTGCGTCTGCACCGATTGCAACATAGTCATCCGGAACTTCGATTCCGAGTTCTTCACAGATTTCCGGATTGTATTCTTTTGTGAACTGTGGTGCATACTCGATCGGCATTTTGGAAATATCTTCGCCGTCTACCAGAACTTTCAGAGCCATTTTACCGGTAGCAACACCGAGGTCATAGTAGCTGATGGAAAGAGTTGCAACACCGCATCCCTCGCAGATACCTTCTTCACCGGCAATTACCGGAACCTTCTCCGGAAGGCAGATGTTGTTGATGATTTCTGTGTTGGATGCAACAGTGTTATCTGTTGGTAAGTAGATAACATCACTTTCTGTAGCAGCTGTTGTAGCTACGGAAGAAAGATCGTTGGAATCTGAGAATGCATAGTATTCACAGGTATAACCTAATTTTTCAAGAGCTGCTTTTACTGTATCTACCTGATACTGGGAGTTTGCTTCTGCAGAGCAGTAAACAAGTCCGACATTCTTGGCATCAGGGAAGAGCTCGTTAAGCATTGCTGCCTGATCTTCAAGTGGAGCAAGGTCTGATGTACCGGAAATATTATTTCCAACAGTTCCGTCAAAATCGTCAAGGTCAAGTGCTACACCGTATTCAGTAACAGAGGTTCCGAGAATCGGAATATCTGCTGTACCTGCTGCAGCTGCCTGAAGAGCAGGAGTTGCGTTTGCAAGAATCAGGTCTACATTATCGGAAACAAAGTCTGTGATGATAGTAGAACAGGTATTGGAATCACCCTGTGCGTTCTGCTCATCAAATGTTACCTTGTCACCAAGTTCTTCTGTAATGGCATCTTTGAATCCCTGTGTTGCAGCATCCAGAGCTTCGTGCTGTACGAGCTGGCAGATACCGATGTTATAAGTTTTATCGTCAGCACCATCTGCTGCAAATACGCTGACACCACCCATGCCAACTACCATTGTTGCAGACAGAACGCCTGCTAAAATCTGCTTTTTCATATTTTAAGTCCTCCTGTATTGTTGATTCACGTTCTGAATCGAATTAACTTTTTAAAGTATAACGCTTTAACGCGAAGAAGTCAAGGAGCAATAAAAAGAAAATAACCCAAAATCAACAAAAACGGAATGGAAAAATAAATAAAGTGAACAGATTTTGCGAATTCCTTTCTTATAAATATACAAAAAAAATTAGGGTGTCAAATAAATAATACGTTTTTGCTTGAATTTATTGACAATTCACAAAATGGAATGTATAGTAAAAGCACTTGCAAAGAGGCGTAACAGAAATTGTTGTGCCTCTTTTGTTCGGTAACAGGAGTAAGAGGAGAAATGGAGGAAAGAAAGATGAAAAAAGCATTGGCAATTGGACTTGCGGCAGCAATGGCAGTTACGATGGCCGCACCTGTATATGCAAGTGACGACAGTGAAAGTGGTGCAGGCATTGCAAAAGAAGATTTAAAGATCGGTGCGATCTACATCGGTGATGAAAACGAAGGATATACAGCTGCACATATGGCTGGTATCGATGAGATGGTAGAAAATCTTGGACTTGATGATTCACAGGTTATTGAGAAAACACTGATCGGTGAAGACGAAGGATGCTACGATGCAGCAGCAGACCTTGCAGATCAGGGATGTCAGATCATTTTTGCAAACAGCTTCGGTCATGAGACCTATATCCTTGAAGCTGCAGGAGAGTATCCGGATGTACAGTTCTGTCATGCAACAGGAACTCAGGCAGCAGCAAGCGGACTGTCCAATATGCACAACTACTTTACAAATATTTATGAAGCTCGTTATGTATCCGGTGTTGTTGCCGGCCTCAAACTGAATGAGATGATCGAAGACGGCACAATTACAGAAGATAACTGCAAGATGGGTTATGTTGGTGCATTCCCATATGCAGAGGTTATTTCCGGATATACTTCTTTCTATCTTGGTGCTAAGAGCGTATGCCCATCCGTAACTATGGAAGTTAAATACACAAACAGCTGGGCAAGCTTTGACCTTGAAAAAGAATGTGCAGATGCACTGATCTCTGACGGATGTGTCCTGATCAGCCAGCATGCAGATACTACAGGTGCTCCTACAGCTTGTGAAACAGCAGGTGTTCCTTGCGTTGGATACAACATCGACATGACATCTGTTGCTCCGAATGAAGCACTTACATCTGCATCTATGGACTGGGGTGTATATTACACATATGCAGTACAGTGTATGCTTGATGGAACAGCAATCGACACTGACTGGTGCAAAGGCTTTTCCGATGGTGCTGACAAGATCACACCTCTCAATGAGAAAGTTGTAGCAGAAGGAACAGATGAAAAAGTAAAAGAAGTTGAAGATGCACTTGCAGATGGATCCCTTCATGTATTTGATACTTCTACATTTACTGTAGATGGCAAAGAACTTACTACCTATAAGAAAGACGGCAGTGACACAGAATACATTTCTGACGGATATTTCCATGAATCAGAGTATGGTTCTGCACCGGCATTTGATATAGCAATCGACGGAATCACATCCATCACAGAATAAGACTTTGGAACAGGCGGAGCTGCTTGACAGCAGCTCTGCCTTTTTGCATTACGTATCGGGGAGGCACCGGTGGCGCGTCTGCTGATTCTTGTTATATGTGTAAAGGAAATCTCCTGTTGGATATGGAGGTTTCTTTTGCACATATGACAATTTGTGATATGGAAATCGGGTCATAAAGGGATGACTTTATGGCTGGGATAAAAGGAGGGAATGACAGTGGGAGAAACTTATGCACTTGAACTTAAGGATATTTCCAAGCGTTTTGGATCAGTCCAGGCAAATGATCATGTAAATCTCACGTTGAGAAAATCAGAGATTCTTGCAATCTTAGGTGAAAACGGAAGTGGCAAGACGACTCTGATGAATATGATCTACGGAATTTATTATCCGGATGAGGGACATATTTTTGTGAATGGAAAGGAAGTAACAATCCGTTCACCAAAAGATTCCTATGAACTGGGAATCGGTATGGTACATCAGCACTTTAAGCTTGTAGATGTATTGACAGCGGCCGAAAATATCGTACTGGGACTGCCGGGTAAGGCAAGACTCAATATGAAAAAAATCACAGAAGATATTCAGAAACTGGTAAACAAATATGGTTTTGATCTGGATCTTTCCAAAAAAATATACGAGATGTCTGTTTCGGAAAAACAGACTGTAGAAATCGTAAAAATGTTGTACCGCGGTGCGAAAATCCTGATTCTTGACGAGCCGACCGCAGTGTTGACACCGCAGGAAGCTGACCGGCTGTTTGATATTCTGCGAAATATGCGCGATGACGGATGCGCGATCATTATCATTACACATAAATTGCAGGAAGTGCTGGCATTATCTGATCGTGTGGCAATTCTTCGAAAAGGACAGTATATTGATACGGTAGAGACTGCTACTGCAAATGTGCAGAGCCTTTCCGAGATGATGGTAGGCGCTAAGGTCGATCTGAATATTGAGCGTCCGAAACCGGAAAATGTAAAGAAACGTCTGGTGATCGAGGGGCTGAACTGCAAAGACAAAGATGATGTAAAAACGCTGGATGATGTTGATCTTTCGGTCAATACAGGCGAGATTCTCGGTATTGCAGGTATTTCAGGAAGTGGACAGAAGGAACTTCTGGAAGCAATTGCCGGATTACAGGAAGTGGAAAGTGGTTCAATCCGTCTGCTGGATGACAATGGCGGAAGTATGGAGCTTTCCAAAATGGATTCCATTTCTATTAATGAAGCGGGAATCAGTCTTGCGTTTGTCCCGGAAGACCGTATCGGTATGGGACTTGTCGGAGACATGGATATGACCGACAATATGATGCTTCGAAGCTACCGCAATGGAAAGGGACCTTTCCTGGAACGTAAAGGGCCAAGAGAACTGGCCACAAGGATTAAAGATCAGCTCGAAGTTATGACACCGAGTATTTCAGCTCCGGTTCGCCAGATGTCCGGTGGAAATGTACAGAAAGTTCTGGTTGGCCGTGAGATCGCGCAGAGCCCGAAGGTGCTTCTTGTTGCATTTCCAACCCGTGGTGTGGATATCAATACTTCTCATGTCATCTATCAGCTTCTCAATGAGCAGAAGAAAAAAGGTGTGGCTGTAGTCTGTGTCATTGAGGATCTGGATGTGGTACTTGAGCTTTGCGACCGTATTGCCGTACTTTGCGGAGGCAGAATCAGCGGAGTGGTTGACGGAAGGACTGCAACAAAAGAGAGAATCGGTCTTCTCATGACGAAGCATGAAAAAGGAGGGGCTGTCAATGAATAAAGAACCTTTCTTACAGGTAAGCAAAAGAAGAAATAAAGCCGAATGGCAGGAAAGACTTCTGATTCGTTTTATAGCACTGCTTCTTGCACTGATCGTGTGTGGAGCGGTAATCGTAGCACTGGTCAAAATGAATCCGGTGGATGTATATAAGGCAATCTGGGACGGAGCAATGGGCTCCGAGCGCCGTATCTGGCAGACGATCCGTGATACGATGGTGCTTCTGTGTATCGCAATCGGTCTGGCACCGGCATTCAAAATGAAATTCTGGAATATCGGTGCAGAAGGTCAGATCCTGATTGGTGGAGCATGTTCCGCAGCAGTGATGATCTATGCGGGGGATAAAATGTCTCCGGTAGTGCTTTTGATCGTGATGTTTGTTGCAAGTGCAGTCGGTGGTATGATCTGGGGAATGATCCCGGCAGTGTTCAAAGCATACTGGAATACAAATGAAACGCTGTTTACCCTGATGCTGAACTATGTTGCCATGCAGGTTGTTACATACTGCATCGTTTTCTGGGAAAATCCAAAAGGCTCCAACACGGTTGGTATCATTAACCAGGCAACTCAGGCCGGATGGCTTCCGGAGCTGTTCGGACAGAAATATGGATGGAATGTCCTGATTGTTATGATCCTGACGGTCGGTATGTTTATCTACCTGAAATACTGCAAACAGGGTTATGAGATCGCAGTAGTCGGAGAGAGCGAAAATACTGCAAAATATGCAGGCATTCATGTAAAGAAAGTCATTATCCGTACCATGGCAATCTCCGGTGCAATCTGTGGTATTGCCGGATTTGTTATTGTCAGTGGTGCAAGTCATACAATTTCCACTGCGACAGCTGGTGGTCGTGGATTTACGGCAATCATTGTTGCATGGCTTTCCAAATTTAATACCTTTATTATGGTAGCTGTTTCTTTTGGTATTGTATTTATGAATCAGGGTGCGGTACAGATTGCAACACAGTATGGATTGAATGAGAATGCATCCGATGTTATCCTCGGTATCATTCTGTTTTTCCTGATCGGTGCAGAATTCTTTATCAATTACAGAGTTAAGCGTGCGAAAAAATAGGAGGTAGATGCAATGAGTGTACTGATAATTTTTATTCAAAAAGCAATTGTCCAGGGCATCTGTATTCTGTATGGTGCGCTTGGGGAGATTATGACAGAAAAATCCGGCAACCTGAATCTTGGTATTCCGGGAATCATGTATATGGGCGGTATTGCCGGACTGATGGGAGCTTTCCTTTATGAAAAAGACAATCCGGATCCCAATGCTTTTATAGGTGTACTGATTTCTTTTGTGTGTGCATTTGCATGCGCTATGATCGGAGGTCTGATCTACAGTATCCTGACGATCACGCTTCGTGTAAATCAGAATGTAACCGGTCTTGCACTGACCATTTTTGGTACAGGGTTTGGTAACTTCTTCGGTGGTTCCATTTCCAAACTTGCAGGTGGTGTCGGACAGATTTCCGTAAAAGTGACCGGAAGTGCCTATACAGCCAAAATCCCGGGACTTTCAAAGATTCCGGTGATCGGTGATATTTTATTTAATTATGGCTTTATGACATATCTTTGTGTGATCGCAGCGGTTGTACTGTCTTTCTTCTTATTTAAAACAAGAGCGGGACTGAACCTTCGTGCAATTGGGGAAAATCCGGGAACTGCGGATGCAGCAGGTATCAATGTTATCAAATATAAATATCTGTCTACCTGCATCGGCGCAGGTCTTGCAGGTCTTGGCGGACTCTATTTCGTCATGGAATATTCCGGTGGAACATGGACAGACAATGGATTCGGTGACCGTGGATGGCTTGCTGTTGCGCTTGTAATCTTTGCACTGTGGAAACCGTTGAATGCAATCTGGGGCGCATTCCTTTTTGGAGCACTTTATATTCTGTATCTGTATATCCCGGGACTGGGACGAAGCATGCAGGAAGTGTTCAAGGCATTGCCGTATGTGGTAACGATCATTGTACTTGTGTTTACAAGCTTCCGAAAGAAGAAGGAACATCAGCCGCCGGCTGCGCTGGGATTACCGTATTTTAGAGAGGAAAGATAAGGATAAAGTATTCCCGGTGAGGGGGATTGAAAGTAAATGAACTCCGGGCAGGGTGTTTTATGAATCATCCTCTGGATCTGTCTCAATTCAGAACTTCTAAGGTACCATGGTGTACAGAACTTTGCTAAAAACGATACAGAAAATGCAGAACTCGCTGACGCTCAGACAGCAGCATTTTCTGTATCAACGCAAAAACCTGTACAACCAGGAACCTTTACGAAGTTCTTCAGGCGAGACATCACCAGAGGATAATTATAAAATCTCCTGGCTGGAGTTTTTACATTCATCCCACCGCACCGGACTTTATCTGAAATAGCGGTGTAGCCGTGGGTGGGAAGAAAATTAAAGTTTTATAAAGTCTGTTGAAATGTGATAGTACAAATGGTACTATAAATCTGAAAAGAGTAATGAAGCAGTCATCAGAAAGCATTTTTTCTAAAGTTCAAGACAGGTGTGTCGTCTATTTTTATTCATTTCATGGATTAATGTTATTGAATTCAATCCCCAAAAGAGAAATTAAGTAATGGAATATAGTAATTGGCAGTTTTTGGTCTTTGCAACCGCAGGAGGGGTGGTCTATGGCAAAAAGCAGAAATGTAAGTATTATTGAAGATCTAAATGGAGATAGAATTGTTGTTATAAATGACATCATTTTTAAAGGAAAACGAAAAATTAAATGGAATGATGTAGAAGAGTATTTGCAACGGTATGTCGGAGAATTCTATGAAATAGCAGATACGAAGGAAATTATTTACATTGGTATGGATTTGCCGGATGAATATGCAAATTCTAATTATACGCACAGACTGAAAGGGACAAGTGCAAAAGCAAAGGCGAATGCGGCACAGGGAATTCCTGAAATGATAGAAATTGCGACAGAAAAACTATATGAAGAAAACAAAAAGGAAAAGCATAGTAAAGATGCAAAATATGGGTGGTATAAATATGAAAGCAAATTTGCGCTGCCTGTATATGACAGAAGTGGAAATGTGGAGAGATACAATGTTTTTGATGCGCTAATGGTGATAAGATGCTCGAAAGAACACAAGATGTATTTATATGATATTATAGAAATAAAAAAGAAATGAGATATCTTTTCAGGTTATGAACCGTACTCAGTAAAAGAACTCATTTCTTACTTTATAAGTATAAGACAAGGGAAAATGTATGTCAATAAATTTTGACCAAGTTGCTGTGAACGGAGTGAACAGTAACAGATAAAGGATTCCCGGTGAGGGGGATTGAAAGTAAATGAACTCCGGGCAGGGTGTTTTATGAATCATCCTCTGGATCTGTCTCAATTCAGAACTTCTAAGGTACCATGGTGTACAGAACTTTGCTAAAAACGATACAGAAAATGCAGAACTCGCTGACGCTCAGACAGCAGCATTTTCTGTATCAACGCAAAAACCTGTACAACCAGGAACCTTTACGAAGTTCTTCAGGCGAGACAGCACCAGAGGATGATTATAAAATCTCCTGGCTGGAATTTTTACATTCATCTCCCCGCACCGGACTTTATCCCGAGTAGCGGCGCCGCCGCGGGAGAAGCTGCCTATAAACATATCGGATACAGAACGTTATTGTCGGAGATATCAGGAAGGATGGCGCTCATGTGCAGAGGACAGGAAATGCTTGCGAGGCTTTCGTTATGACGTGCAGGCAAGCTGTCGCCATCAAGCCCATTGTTTGAGGCGAAGCCGAGTTTGGGCGACTGGCGGCAAATAGGCGCGTGCACGTCATAGAAAACGTAGCACCATTTAATGTTCCTGTACATGAGATGCCGCCTTCCGTAACATCCCACAGCCGTTTCCGTGTCCGATATGTTTAACAGCCAGTTTTCCCCTTTCGTCATATTCTACACTCCATTTTCAAATTTTATATTGCAATCTCATAAAGTTAGATATATAATACAGTCATGTAAAAGAAAATTCTTCGGGGCAGGGTGACTGAACACAAATCAGAATTCCCTACCGGCGGTAAAGTCCGCGACCCGCGTAAAGCGGCTGATCCGGTGACTGATCACAAGTCAGAATTCCGGAACCGACAGTAAAGTCTGGATGAGAGAAGAACACGAATAATTCATACGTGCTCATTACCCCGGGAAGAAACTTCCGGGGATTTTTTATGCATGAGAAAGCCAACCGACAGAACCTTTCTAAGGCATAGCGTAGAATTTTCTTTTAAAAAAAGAATAATTCAAAGGAGAGACAAGTATGAGTGAACAGGTTTTAAGAAATGGAAACGTAATGGAAAGAAGCCGCACCAGAACGATCACACAGATCGCAATGCTGGGCGCGCTGGCAGGAGTATTAATGAATTTTGAGTTTCCGATTCCATTCCTGGCACCATCTTTTTATCAGTTGGATTTCTCAGAGATCCCGGTACTGGTAGGATCTTTTGCAATGGGTCCACTGGCAGGCGTACTGATCGAACTGGTAAAAATTCTGGTGCATCTGGTAACAAAAGGAACTATGACAGCAGGAGTCGGTGATGTGGCAAACTTCATCTTCGGATGTACATTTGTAGTACCGGCAGGTCTGATCTACAGACTGCATAACACAAAGAGCCGCAAACATGCTGTACTCGGAATGGCAGCAGGAACGCTCCTTACAACAGCAGCAGCATGCCTGATGAATGCCTTTGTACTTCTTCCGGCATATGGCAAAGCATTTGGAATGCCGATCGAGGCATTTATTGAAATGGGAGCCGCAGTAAATTCTTCCGTACACAGCCTTCTCGGTTTTGTGGCACTGATTATTGTTCCATTTAACTTATTTAAATATATCCTCACTTCCGTAATCGTATTCTTTATTTATAAGAGAATCCGTGTTATCCTTAAGGGAGACTGATCATGTCAGCCTGCAGGCCGTATCATCATATGGCTGCAGGCTGTTTTAAAAAGATGTATGTTATACTTCATGCAGAAAAGAGGAAACCTATGGGAAAGATTCATAATGTAGAAAAAATGACCGACAACCGTTTTGTTAATCTGTATCATGTAGATGCGACCAGCGTACACAACACTCCGGTATCATATTATGTGGCATCCAGGGCGAAAGATGTACCTTCATTGAAACTTAAGACCGGGCGTAACGATCCGGATGGTGTGATCATCTACAGCATTTATGGAGAAAAAAGGGACAAAGTCGTTCTGGTGCGCCAGTACCGCTATACACTTGGCGACTACATTTATGAATTCCCGGCAGGTCTGGTAGAGCCGAACGAAGATTTTCATGAAGGGGCTGTCCGTGAGATGTATGAAGAAACCGGACTGAAATTCGAACCTCTGAAAGTCAATCCGGCATTTGAAAAGCCATACTTTACAACGGTTGGTATGACTGACGAATCATGCGCGACAGTTTATGGATACGCAAGCGGTGAGATCAGCAAGGAAGCACAGGAAGATTCCGAAGAAATCGAAGTCGTCCTGGCAGACCGCAATGAAGTAAAACGAATCCTCAAAGAAGAGCGAGTGGCAATCATGTGTGCGTATATGCTGATGCACTTTCTCAAAGATGAAGAACCATTTGCATTCCTTGAAGACTGAGGACAGACTGCATATTATACCAGATGTGAAATGACTCCCACCTCTGTAGGTGACGAGCAACAAATCAGTATCAGTGGTGGGAGTCAATCCCCCATCTGATATAGCCTCCGGCAGGATTGCAGTCGAAATATACCGATGCATAAAAGGTATAAAAAAACATCATAAAAACTATAAAATTACAAAAAGAGCGGGTTGACAAATTCTTTGAGACCATGTTATATTCTATTTGGTTGTAGTGTGTAACTCGATTTAGGAGGCATTAACTATACATAACAAGGAGTGTTTATGTATATTAGTGTCTTTTTTTGTACAAAAACCGGTTAAAAAGCGCTTTTATATGTACTCACTTCTGGAAAAATATACAGAAGGAGAGTCTCAAATGAAAGACAAGATTTTTAGTGTTTTACAGCGAGTAGGAAGAAGTTTTATGCTCCCGATCGCGATCCTTCCGGTAGCCGGACTTCTTCTTGGTATCGGAAGTTCTTTCACAAATGCAACAACGATCGAGACATACGGACTGACAAAGATCCTGGGTGACGGAACACTGCTTCATTCCCTGCTGGTGATCATGAACAGTGTCGGAAGTGCAGTATTTAATAACCTTCCGCTGATCTTTGCAGTTGGTGTTGCCATTGGTATGGCACAAAAAGAAAAAGAAGTCGCAGCTTTATCCTCAGTAATTGCATTTTTCGTAATGAATACAGCAATCAATGCGATGCTGACGATCACAGGACAGATCCTCGATAATGGCGAGATCGCAGAAAATGTTCTGGAAGGAACAATCACTTCTGTCTGCGGTATTCAGTCCTTACAGATGGGTGTGTTTGGCGGTATTATCGTAGGTCTGGGAGTAGCAGCCCTGCATAACAGATTCTACAAGATACAGCTTCCGAATGCGTTGTCATTCTTTGGAGGAACCCGTTTTGTACCGATCATTTCCACAATTGTGTACATGTTTGTCGGAATTCTTCTTTACTTCGTATGGCCGGTAGTTCAGACCGGAATCTATGCTCTGGGCGGTCTGGTAACAGGCTCCGGCTATGTGGGAACATTGATTTTTGGCCTGATCAAACGTGCATTGATTCCATTCGGTCTGCATCACGTATTCTATATGCCATTCTGGCAGACAGCCGTTGGCGGTACGATGGAAGTAGCAGGACAGATGGTACAGGGCGGTCAGAATATTTTCTTTGCGCAGCTTGCTGACTCTGCAAACATTGCACATTTCAGCGCAGACGCGACAAGATATTTCTCCGGAGAATTTATTTTTATGATCTTCGGTCTTCCGGGTGCGGCACTTGCTATGTATCAGTGTGCAAAACCTGAGAAGAAAAAAGCAGCAGGAGGTCTTCTTCTGTCTGCAGCACTTGCATGTATGGCAACCGGAATTACCGAGCCGCTGGAATTTTCCTTCCTTTTCGTGGCTCCGGCACTGTTTGCTGTTCAGGTTGTTCTGGCAGGTACGGCATACATGATCGCACATATGCTGAATATCGCTGTAGGACTGACTTTCTCCGGCGGTCTCCTCGACTTTTTCCTGTTTGGTATTCTTCAGGGAAATGCAAAGACAAGCTGGGTAAGAGTCATCCCGGTTGGAATTATTTATTTCTTCTTATATTATTTCATTTTCAAATTCATGATCAAAAAGTTCGATTTCAAAACTCCTGGTCGTGAAGATGATGATGTAGAAACAAAGCTTTATACAAAGGCTGATGTAAATGCCCGCAGAGAAGCACAGGACGGTGAGGGCGGAGCTGTGATTTCCGATCCTGTCAGTGAGGCAATCACACGAGGCCTTGGCGGTAAGAAAAATATCAATGATGTAGACTGCTGTGCAACACGTCTTCGCTGCACAGTGAAGGATGCATCTCTGGTAAATGATGGTATCTTAAAGGCAACAGGTGCATCCGGTGTCGTACACAAGGGACTTGGTGTTCAGGTCATTTACGGACCGAATGTAACCGTGATCAAATCAAATCTTGAAGATTATCTGGAAACAGCACCGGACACTCTGGAAACACCGGCAGAAACTTCTGAGGCAGCACCGGAAAGTGAACAGAAAGAAGAAGCTGAGCGTAAAGTCATTGACCGCATTGTGATCTCAAGCCCGATCACAGGTGTGGCAGCAGATCTTGCAACTGCACCGGATGAGGCTTTTGCTGAGAAAATGATGGGTGACGGCGCAGTGGTTACACCGGAAGATCCGTATGTACGCGCTCCGGAAGACGGAGAAGTTGCCTTTGTCTTCGATACCAAACATGCAATCGGATTTGTAACAGAATCCGGAATCAGTCTTCTGATTCATGTGGGAATTGATACTGTTAAATTAAATGGTGAGGGATTTGAGGCACTGGTAGAAAGTGGTCAGGAAGTGAAGAAGGGAGATCCGATGCTGAAACTGGATCTCGACTATCTGAGCAAAAATGCACCTTCTATTGTTTCTCCTGTTCTTTGTACAGAACTGGAGGATAACCAGAGAATCCATCTGCTGAATGAGGGTCAGGTCAAAGCCGGAGAACCGCTTTTCGAAATCGAGGTTCTTCAGTAAGAGCCGCCCGGATGGGGAAAGATACGGATGTTGTACAGGATAGCAAAGATTTTAAATCACAATTCCTTTTTGGGAATTCAGGATGAAAACAATCAGGAATGTCTGGTTATGGGAAAGGGTGTGGCTTTTGGCAAAAAGGTCGGACAGATCGTGCCGGCTGCCGCAGAAGCGAAGGTTTACTCTTTGAAGGAGATGACGGAGAGAGGTGATGCCAAAGATATCATCAAATCCGTTTCGCCGCTCTGTCTCGAGCTTGCAAATGAAGTGCTGAGCCGGGCAGAAAAGGAATTCGAAAAAGTAGACCGCACGATACTTTTTACCATGGCAGATCATCTTGATTTTGCAATCCGCCGTATTCAGAACGGTGAGCAGATCAGCAATCCTCTGACAGATGATATCCGTGTCATGTTTTATAAAGAATATAAGGTGGCTTCCTGTATCCGCGAGCTTCTTAAGGAAAAACTGCAGATTGAGATTGACGACCATGAGATCGGATACATTGCACTCCATGTACATGCCGCAGTTGTCGACGAAAACGTCTCACAGGCAATGGAGATCGCAAGGACTGTCCGTGAATGTATTTCTCTGGTTGAGAAGGAAACTGGAAATTCCATTGATGTTATGTCTCTCGGCTATAATCGTCTGATGAACCATGTACGTTATATGGTTGCAAGAGCGATTCATGGAGAGAAACTCAAAATGAATCTGAATGAATATATGTCAGTGAAGTTCCCGGGTCCGTATCTGGCAGCAGAACGTATCTGCCGTCAGATGGAAAAAAGCCTGAAACTTCCGGTTCCGGATATCGAGATCGGATATCTCGCCATGCATCTGGAGAGGATGTTAGACAGTGATCCGGAATAAGATACAGCAAAATAAATCGCACCGCGGTGTGAAAATGATTTAGTAAAAGAAAAAATGTAATATAAAAGGAGATAAAATTATGAAAACATTCGAGTACACAATCAAAGACGAACTGGGAATCCACGCAAGACCGGCAGGACTTCTTGTAAAAGAAGCCAAAAAATTCGAGTCTGAATGCACCATCACAAAAGATGGCAAAACCAAAAAACTGACACAGCTTATGATGCTGATGTCCCTCGGTGTAAAACAGGGTGATACTGTAACAGTATCTGTAGATGGCGCTGATGAAGATGCAGCAGTTGCAGCACTGAAAGAATTCTTTGAAAACAACTTATAATTCACCGGAACGATCATATTTACTTTTGGCAGATGTGAATTCAGGGAGGAAATAAGAAATGCAGTGTTTTCAGGGAAAATCTGTATATAAGGGAATCGCAATGGGGCCTGTTGTGGTTCTTAAGAAAAATGATTATCAGGTGAAACGTACCAGAATCGAAGACGCAGAGGCAGAAGCTGCACGTGTGGACGTGGCACTGAAAGCTTCTCAGGAGCAGCTTCAGAAACTTTATGACAAAGCGGTCAAAGAAGTCGGAGAGGCCAGTGCGGCAATCTTCGAAGTACATCAGATGATGCTGGAGGATGAGGATTATCTGGAAGCAATCCAGAGCATGATCCGCACCGAACAGGTCAATGCCGAGTATGCAGTTGCAGTTACCGGCGACAATTTTGCAGAAATGTTTGCTTCTATGGATGATGATTACATGAAAGCACGTTCCGCGGATATTAAGGACATTTCCGAGCGTCTTGTCCGCAACTTAAGCGGTCAGGGAGATGTGGACTTAAGCTCGATCGCACCGTCTGTGATCGTTGCAGATGATTTAAGCCCGAGTGAGACTGTACAGATGGATAAGGACAAGATCCTTGCATTTGTAACAGTTCATGGTTCTACAAATTCTCATACTGCAATCCTTGCACGTATGATGAATATTCCGGCACTGATTGGTGTGAAGATGGATCTGGAAGAACTTCAGACCGGAATGACTGCTGTTGTAGATGGTTTTGGGGGAAAAGTGACTTTTGAGCCGGATGAAGAACTCAAAACACAGACCGAAGCCAGAATGCAGGAAGAAGAAGAAAAACTGAAACTTCTTCAGGAACTGAAAGGTAAAGAAAATGTTACTCTGGATGGATGCAAGATCAATATCTATGCAAATATCGGAAGCGTTGGCGATATCGGCTATGTAATGGAAAATGATGCCGGCGGAATCGGACTTTTCAGAAGTGAATTCCTGTATCTCGGAAGAAATGATTTCCCGACAGAAGAAGAGCAGTTCCAGGCATACAAACAGGCTGTACAGATGATGGCAGGAAAGAAAGTGATCATTCGTACACTGGATATCGGAGCTGATAAACAGGTAGATTATTTTAACCTCGGAAACGAGGACAACCCGGCAATGGGTTACCGTGCGATCCGTATTTGTCTGAAACAGCCGGAGATCTTTAAGACACAGCTTCGTGCACTTCTCCGTGCTGCTGTTTATGGAAATCTTTCCATTATGTATCCGATGATCACTTCTACAGAAGAAGTAAAACGAATCTACGAAATCGTTGCAGAAGTGGAAGAAGAGCTGAAAGCACAGGAAATTCAGTATAAGATTCCGGAACAGGGAATCATGATCGAAACTCCTGCAGCAGCGATCATCAGTGACAGACTTGCAGAGATGGTAGACTTCTTCAGTATCGGAACCAACGATCTGACGCAGTATACACTGGCAATCGATCGTCAGAATGAAAAACTTGACGAGTTCTACAACCCACATCATGAGGCACTTCTCCGCATGATCCAGATGGTAGTGGATAATGCGCACAAGTGCGGTAAATGGGCCGGTATCTGTGGAGAACTTGGTGCAGATGTGACTCTGACAGAGCAGTTCGTACGCATGGGACTGGATGAGCTTTCCGTAGCACCGTCCATGGTTCTGAAGCTTCGTAAGATCGTAAGAGAGATGAAAGTGGAAGAATAATATAATAATATAATAATGTGAATAAAAGCCTTCGGATAATGCAAATATGTGGAAAACATTTATCCGGAGGTTTTTTTGTATAATCGTAAATGGTATTTGACAGATGAATATGTGGGATAACAGGAATGCCGAGGCATTCTTGAATGGAAAATGCAATTAATGCGTAACTGGTAAAGTTCAGTGCGTAGCTGTGTGTTTCAAAGAAAGTATAGATATAGTATGATTATATATAGCAAAAACTCACAGATTCATCTATTATTATTTTATCAGCTTACAATTATCAGGAGGTGAATCTATGCGGATTGCTGTTGTAGAAGACAACGATTCAGAGGCAGCGGTGCTTGATAAATACCTGAAAAAATTTGCAGAAGAAAATGATCTGCAGATAGACTGCTCGAGATTTTCAGATGGAAATGAGGTGGTCAGAGAGTACCAGTGTACCTGGGATCTGATTTTGCTGGATATTGAAATGCCATTGATGAATGGAATGGAAGCAGCCAGGAAAATACGTGAAAAGGATTCTGAGGTTATCATCATTTTTATTACCCAGATGGCACAGTATGCAATTGAAGGGTATTCTGTAAAAGCACTGGATTATGTCCTGAAACCAGTAAATTATGGTATGTTTGCCATGAAAATGAGACGCGTCCTACATGAGTTTCAGATGAAGCAGACAGATTTCATACTTTTGCAGAAAAAGTCTCAGATGTATAAGTTACCACTGGAGGCTCTTTGCTATGTGGAAGTTTATGGGCATACGATTATTTATCATACACTGGAAGAAGAAATATCCATAACCGGATCAAGGACGATCAAACAAATCGAGAAGGAACTGACCGATAAGGGTTTTTTCAGGTGCCATCAGTGCTTTCTGGTCAATTTAAACCACGTAAAACAGTATGATAAAGAAAGCGTACAGATAGATGGGAAAGAGATTCCGATCAGCAGAAGCAGGCGTAAAGAATTTTTACAGGCACTGATGAGTTACTGGGGAGGATGAGAAGATGAATTATATGTTTTCTGATATATTCAGGTTAGATCCACTACAGAGGTCGTTGATTGTGGCAATTTTATATATGATTCCGCTTAAAAAACGTAAAAATTATTGGCGTAATCTTGGAAGTGGCATAGCAGTGTGCCTTTTATGTGCTCCATTGATCAGGATATATACCAGATGGTCAGTACAAACGTTCAGATATGAACTGTTTGAAAAGTCACCTTATTTGTTTCTTCTGCAGACTTTTCTGAAAACAACGGCAGATCTTTTACAATATCTGGTGTTGGTTACTCTGATATTTTATTTTTGCTGTAATATTCGAAAAAAAAGCGCAGTGTATGGAGCAACATGTGCATATCTTACCCAGGATCTGGCATATACCATATTTGTTTTTCTGATGCCGGAATACGTACATCAGAGCAGAGATTCCCTGAATTTTACGGCTCTTGCGGGAAAAGTTCTGGTAATGGTCATTGTTTACAGCCTGATCTATCTGTTTTTTGCAAAAAAAATCGTACTGAATGGAGAATATCCGCTTAACAGTACATCGTCACTTGGGATGATGTTGGGTATTATAGCAGCAGGAAAAACACTGGGCTCCTGTGCAAGAATCAGTTACGATGTACAGCAGAGTTTTTATTTTAATATTATCCTTTTGTATGATCTGTTAGTGACATTTGCGGTACTGGTTTTGCAGATGATATTGCGTCGGGAAGAAATCTACAAAATGAAAATAGAATCAGAAAAGAGTTTTCGTGAAGCACAATATCGTCAGTATCAGTTATTTCGTTCTAATATAACTAGTATTAACCATAAATGTCATGATCTGAAACATATGATTTCTGCATTGCGTGCAGAAAAAGATGTAAATAATCAGGAGGAAAGGCTGAAAGAACTGGAAAGTTCCGTAATGATTTATGAAAGTCAGATGAATACAGGAAATAAAAATCTGGATGCAATTTTGACAAATACGTGTATGCAGTGTAACCAGAAAAATATTCAGTGGACATGTATGGCAGAGGGACAAATTCTGGATTTTATGGATGCGCTGGATATGTATATCATGCTGGGAAATGCGCTGGATAATGCTGTTGAAAATCTGGAAACAATTGCGGACCCGGAATGCAGATTCCTGGTTGTAAATATCTGGAAAAAAGGTGCACTTGCGTTTATCAAAATAGAAAATTACTGCGAAAAACAGGTTGAATTTCTGAATGGGATTCCGCAGACGACTAAAGAAGATGTACAGGAGCATGGATTCGGCAGCAGAAGTATACGTGATATTGTAGAAAAATATCATGGTGAATTGAAGATTTCATTATCGCATAATATATTTGCAGTAAATATTATGATGCCTGCAAATATTACGTAAATATTACAAATAAAATAAACATATATTACAAATTTATAAAATAAGTATTGCAAAAATAGAAATGACAGTATATAATACCAAATCAAGAGGTATTGTAACTGTTATTTTTATTTTTGCTTTATTTTTTGTGTATGTTTAAAAATCTGAATGAATTTTCAGTGAGAAAGGATTTTTTGACAGATGAGTAATGAATTTATGGATACAGATAAGCCGGCAATGGTTGAAAAAGCGAAATATATAGCAGAACTTGCCAGAAGAGATAATCTTGAGAATGTTAACAGACACTCGCAGAAAGTTCATCCAAAGAAAAGTTTTTACCTGAGATACGGAAAAAGAATATTGGACCTGATGATTGCAATACCGGCCTGTGTCATACTTGCTCCGGTGAATCTTGTACTTGCATGCGTGACATTTCTGGATGTGGGAAATCCGATTCTGTTCCGACAGAAGAGGACAGGGAAAAATGGGATTCCATTTTTTCTGGTGAAGTTTCGAAACATGACGGAAGCGAAAGATGCATATGGGAATCTGCTTCCGCCAGATAAGCGTGTAACAAAGTTTGGAAAATTCGTACGTAAGTATTCACTGGATGAGCTGCTTAATTTCTGGAGCATTTTGAGAGGTGAAATGTCATTCATCGGTCCACGACCGTTACCGGTAGAATTTCAGGACAGATTTTCTGAGAGACATCGGATGAGGGCGGCAGTGCGACCGGGACTGGAATGTCCAGGACTCTTTTCAAAAAACAAGGTGCGTTATTATCAGGAACAGTTTGAAGATGACATCTGGTATGTGGAGAATGTAAGTTTTCTGGTGGACTGTAAACTGTGTTTAAGACTGATACAGATGGTATTGAATACCAGAGAAAGAAATGATCATGCAATTGTCGGAGGTGGTGAGTTTCTTGGATATAACGAGAATGGAAATGCATTCAGCATGAGAAATATCCCTCCGAAGTATGAAGAAGCATATCAGAGATATATCAGGAAATATGGAAAGTGAGAGACAGAAAATGCCAGATCTTTTAAAAAACAAGGTGTGTCTGATAACGGGAGCATCGAGGGGAATCGGGAAAGCTGTGGCGACCTTATTTGCAGGAGAAGGAGCAAAAGTTATTGTAAATGTCAGAAGACCGGGGAGTGCAGAACAGTGGATCAGAGAGAGTCCGTATCATGAACTGATTGAAGAAAGGTGTTTTGATATTACGGTACAGCAGGAAGTGCAGAACAATATCCTGAAAATAAAAAGAAAATATGGACGGATTGATGTTCTGGTAAATAATGCGGGGGTTGAGTTTAATGAACTGATCGGAATGATTTCAGAAGTGCATACACAGAAAATGTTTCAGGTAAATGTATTCGGGATGATCAATATGATACAGGCAGTGAGTAGAATTATGAGCAGAAATGAGAATGGCGGAAGTATCATAAATATTTCTTCACTGACCGGTCTGAGGGGAAATGCAGGCCAGATGGTTTATTCTGCAACGAAGGGTGCGGTTATTGCACTGACACGATCAGCAGCAAAAGAACTTGCTCCTCAGAAAATACGTGTGAATTCTATTGCACCGGGGTTGACGCGAACGGAAATGATGGAACAGACGGAAAAAGAAAAGCTGAAATCCAGAGTGCAGAATATCCGAATGGGAAGAATTGCAGAACCGGAAGATATTGCAGGCGGCTGCCTTCTGCTGGCATCAGATCATGCAGGATATATTTCAGGACAGATACTTTCAGTAGACGGATGCACCATTATGTGAGGAAACAGAGACGGAGAGAAAGATGACAGGATGGAGGAAAAGAACATGCGAAACAGTCTTTGTGGATTTTTTTGACACATTAATGTTTCGCAAAGTAACACCATATCAGGTACTGGAGAGATGGGCATTGTGTATTGGCAGAAAATATCCGGATATACCCGAAGAGTATGTCCATGTACTTCCGGGAATCCGCGGCAATGTGTTTAAGCAGTGCAGAGAAGAACTTGAAAAACGAAAGCTTGAAACCGGAATTTCAGAGGTGAATTATGAAACTGCTATGGGAAGAGTTTATAAAAAAATAGCAAGAATCGCTGAAGTTGGTGAAGAAAAAGAGTTTGTAGAAATATCCAGACAGATTGACATAGCTGTAGAAATCGGATGTCAGTATCCGGACAGACGTTTGATAAAACAACTGGAAAAGCTGAAACAACAGGGAAAAAAGATTTATATCGTATCGGATTATTATCTGTCAGCGGAGGAAATCCGAATATTTCTCAGGGCAGCTGACATAAAAGAAACGATTTTTGATGAGATTCTTGTGTCCTCGGATGTCGGAAAAAGAAAAGCAAGCGGAGAGATATATCCTTATCTGCTTCATGAACTCGGGTATCGGGCAGAACACGTTCTTATGATTGGTGATAATAAAAATGCAGATATAAAAAATGCCCGTATATATGGGATACGGACAAAGTATAAGTCCAGCATCCTGCACCGTCTGGGAATCCATATTCGAAAGGAAACAGGCAAAGCCTTTGAGAAAAGGCAGTTTGCATGGGCAATAAAGGATATGTACCGAAACGGACCGGAATATGGAGAATATATTGGAATTTTCTATGAGTTTACAAGACGTCTGTATGGCCAGCTGAAAGAAAAAAATATAAAGAAAATTTCGTTTATGGCAAGAGAAGGGTATTTTCTCAAAGAGCTATTTGATAAATTTCAGAAATTATGTCTGGGTGAAACGAAAAAAATAACTTCACTGTATTACAGATGCAGTCGCAGAAGTGTGATGGCAGGGGTAAAAGAAGAACATATGCCGGATGCAATGGATGAAAAAATCAGTATCAGAAACTGGCTGAAATCTGTGGATATTTCAGTAGAACAGGCACAGCAGTATGTAAAGTTTACAAAAGAAGAGGCAGATATGGCTGCTGATCTGGAAAGGTCGGAGATATATCAGAGGCTGATAAATAACACAGAATTTTGCAGAGTGTTTGATTCAGTGATTGAAAAAAACGCGGAAGCGTTCCGGGAATATACGAATAAATTTCTCGACAAGGGAAAGTTGAATTTTGTAGACTCAGGATGGAAATGTACCACACAGAATGTACTTGAAAAATATTATGGGATTTCTACAGAGGGATTTTATATAGGAGTACAGAATCCGGAAAAACCGATATTGAACCTGAAAAAACATGGACTGATTTTCTGTGAATCCAATCCGCAGAGCCGTTATTATGAGTATCTGGGAATGAACATTCCGTTTTATCAGCAGCTGCTGGCAGCGCCACATGGCACAGTGTTGAATTATCTTCGCCTTGGCAATCAGATTCTGCTGGAGGAAGAATGGGATTCGATGGAGAAAAAGCTGTATGAAGAAAAAATCAGAAAAATTCAGGAATATATGTTGCTAAAGTTTGCCGGTTTGTGTGTCTGGGAGTCAGATGAGATTGATGAACAGAAGAGAGAATGGGCAATTGCAAAACTTTCCATGAAGAGCAGTTTGTTTGCAAAAGGCAGCAGACTGGAATTTGTCAGACGGTGTACGCAGAGCTATGTGCAGAACTTCCGGCAGGAGAAAAAGGGAAATATTAATTACGATGCCACAAAAGTAAAACTCAAGGCAGATATGCTGTGGAAGCCTGATAAACTATTGCGTTATGTATCAAAAATACAGAGAACATCCCTGTATGAACACAGAAGTATAAGGATCCTTTATCCGGTGGCAGTTCGAGTCCTCTATGGATATATCATACTGGTTCAGAAAATAAAAGATTTATTTCAGATGAGTAATGGAGCATGATATGCAGTCAAAAGAAACAAGGCCTCTGGTGAGTTGTATTACGACCACCTACAAAAAATTCAATTATCTGTATCAGACACTGGATTCGATATTTATGCAGGATTATCCAAATATCGAAATCATTATCGGGGATGACGGTTCATCTGATTTTCCGGAGCAGGAGCTGAAAAATTATATAGAGAAACATAAAGGGAAGAATATTACAAATGTTGTGATCCATCATGAGGAAAAAAACAGAGGTACTGTCAGCAACTGTGCACGATGCAGGGAACTGGCATCTGGAGAATATATTATGGGAATTGCGTCAGATGACCGTTTTTCGGACAGAAAGGTGGTATCTAACGTTGTCCGTTTTTTCGAAATAAAAGGAGCGCAGGTGGTTACCTGTATCCGACAGTTTGTGGATGAACAGACAGATGAAAAGCTTACCTGCATGCCGACAGAAAAACAGCAGCATTGGATGAGTTGTCTTTCAACGGAAAAACTTTTCGAAAAGATGGCAAGTTTTCCGTTTATATCAGGTTCCTGTACATATTATCGCAAAGATTTTTATGACCGGATGGGAAAATATGACTGTTCATATCAATATATTGAAGATGTGCCGTTTTATCTGAAAACACTGCGAAAGGGAGAAAGGATCTTCTTTTATCCGAGAATATCCATACTGTATCGATATGGAGGAGGAATCAGCACGACTCCGAATAAGGACAATGTGTTTCGGAGCGTAATGTATGATGACAGGATCCATTATATGAAACAGGAAATTTTTCCATACATGAACAAAATGCCATGGTGGAGAAAAAAACAGATGAAGGTCAGACTGAAAAGATTTGAGCTGGACAGAAAAAATCAGGAATTGTGGAAAACTTATCTGCAACTGTTGTTTTATTCTCCGGTGGGAACACTGATTCATCTGCATTACCAGATGGAATATCGGAAATATTTGCGTATCAGAAAATAAAATCTGTAAACAGAAGAAAAAGGGAGGATGAGGCTAATGAGTTTGAAAGAAAAATGCCCTGTTTTCTATTTTGATGTAAAGGGCGATGAACGTGGACAGATGATCGTGATCGAAGGTGGCGTGGACATTCCGTTTGATATAAAAAGAATGTTTTATATTTATGGTTCAGATACATCTGTAATACGTGGTCAGCATGCAAACAGGGAATCAGAATTTATCCTGATCAATGTACACGGAACATCAAAAGTCAAACTGCGGGACGGAGAAGAGGAAATGACCGTTTCGCTGGATGCGCCAATGAAAGGAATCTATATTCCCAGAATGATATGGAAAGATATGTATGATTTTTCGGAAGATTCTGTACTGCTTGTTCTGGCAAGCACTCACTATATTGCAGAAGAATACGTGAGAGATTATGACAGCTATGTGTCAGAAGCCTGCGTATGTAAATAAAATTAAGAAAAGGAACAGAAAATGAAAGTAAGATATACCGTATTGCAGAGAAGTTTTGAATTATACAGAGAAGAGTATGAAAAAGCAGCAATCAGAGCAATGCGTTCCGGATGGTATGTCCTGGGACCTGAAATGGAAGCCTTTGAGGAGGCATTTGCCGGGTATTTGGGAGCTAAACACTGTATTGCAGTAAATTCAGGAACAGATGCGCTGATCCTTGCATTTCGTTCATTGGGAATCAGTAAGGGCGATGAAGTCATTGTACCGGCAGGAACTTATATTGCTTCTGTTATGGGAATCACAGAAAACGGGGGAACTCCGGTATATGTGGATTCAGATGAGTACATGCTGATGGATGCGGATAAAATAGAATCTCTGATCACGGAAAAGACAAAAGCGATTCTTCCGGTACATCTTTATGGACAGGCATGCAGGATGGACAGAATAAAAGAACTGGCAGAAAAATATAAGCTTTTTCTTGTGGAAGACTGTGCGCAGAGCCATGGCGCAAGAGTTCATGGAAAATGTACAGGCACATTCGGGGATATGGGTTGTTTCAGTTTTTATCCGACAAAACCGCTCGGGGCATTCGGAGATGCCGGTGCGATCGTTACAGATAACGATGAACTTGCGGAAAAACTGATCATGCTGAGAAATTATGGAAGCAGAAAAAAGTACCACAATGAATTGCAGGGGCTGAATTCAAGAATGGATGAAATTCAGGCAGCGATTCTTCAGACAGGACTTACTCATATGGATGAAAATACAGAAATCAGACGGAAAATTGCCGAGAGGTATATGAAGGAAATAGACAATCCGGCAATAATCCTGCCGAAGGTATACAGAGCCGAAGGACATGTTTTTCATCTGTTTCCGATAATAACAGAAAACAGAGAAAAATTCCAGAGCTATCTGCAAGAGAATGGAATTGATACGCAGATTCATTATCCTGTACCGCCATACCTGGCAGAGTGTTACAGGCCGTGCAAATATCAGAAAGAAGATTATCCAAACGCGGCTTTTGTGGCAGAGCATGAAGTGAGCCTTCCGATTTACGCAGGCATGCCGGAGAAAGAAGTTGATTATGTAATCGGAGTTATCAATGATTATCGGTAAAGGAGCTGAACAAAATGATTTACAGGGACAAAATTTCAGGAAAAACGGTTCGACTACGGTGTATAGAAGAGAAAGATGCGGAAATTACATATAAAATGCGTTCAGATCCGCTAAAATCGAAGTATATTCATGCGATGGAAGGTACTGTTGAAGATCAGAAAAATTATATAAAAAGAATACGCAATCAGATGGAAAATTATCTGTTTGTTATTGAGGATATGAAGGGAAATGTGATTGGGATGAAAGGCCTGTATCACTATGAACCGGTGGAAGCTTCTGTGGAATCAGGACAGTTTATAAGTTTAGGATCACAGATACAGAGTATGGAGGCGCTCTGGCTGAGTTTTGAATTTGCATTTTATACGCTGCGTGTGAACAAAATCTATATGTCAGTTCTGGAAGATAACCGGACTATGTTTGATATTCAGAAGAAGTTTGGTGCTGTTCCCTGTCAGAAAAGATACAGTGCTTCTTTTGGGTGTGATTCTATTGATTCCGTTCTTACACTGAAAGAATTTCAGAAAAATGAACAGAAGATAAAAGATTTGCTGGATCGCTTTGTCGACAGAAACTGAGAGGAGTAAATAAAAATGAATTTATCAAAATATGATCAGTGCTTTAAAGAGGTGTTTGGGGTAAAAGAAGAAATGATGAATGAAGAATTCAGATTTGGAGAAGGTAAATGGAATTCTTTTGCCCATATGGAGCTTATTGCAAAACTGGAAGACACTTTTGATATTTTTCTTTATACAGAAGATATTACACATTTTGAAAATTATGAAAATGGAAAAAAGATTCTGGCAAAACATGGAATAAATATATAAAAAGTATGTAGTGCAGGTGAGATTATGTTTTTAAATATTGATAAGCAGAAAAAAAATAAAGTTGCAGTCAGGGACAGTGACGGGCACGTACTTACATATGGACAGTTAAAAGAGACAATGTTCAGGACAGGGAAAAATATTTCGGAAAGGTGTGTAACGTTCTGTCTGTGCAGAAACAATGCAGGTGGGGTGGCAGGCTATCTCGGGCTGACAGAAGCAGGGGCAGTTCCACTGCTGCTGGACAGTAAGCTCGATAAAGAACTGCTCCGGCATTTTTATGATCTGTACAGACCATCGTATCTTTGGATGCCAGAAGATCTTACGGAAGGTATGAAGAGCCGGATCGTTTTTTCAGAGCTTGGCTACTGTCTGGTTAAAACAGATCAGTCTCCATATCCGCTGCATCCGGATCTGCAGCTTCTTATGACTACATCAGGTTCAACAGGAAGCCCGAAACTGGTCCGGTATAAAAAAGGAAATCTGGAAGCAAATGCCCGAAATGTTGCGGAAGCGTTTTCATGGTCAGAATATGAGAGACCTGTCTGTGATCTGGGAATTCAGTACACAATGGGTCTGAATGTAATAAATACACATTTGTATGTCGGTGCGACACTGCTCCTGACGACAGCAAATCTTATGAGCAGTGATTTCTGGGATTTTGCAGAAAAAGAAAAGGCAACAAATTTTACGGGAGTTCCATTCAGCTATGAAATCCTTTCCAGACTTCACTTTGCGAAGATGGATCTGCCGGCACTTACAACACTTGCACAGGGAGGCGGAAAGCTTACAGATAAGCGCTTTCGGGAGTATGCTTCTTATGCAAAAGAAAATAATAAACGGTTTATTGCCACGTTTGGAACAACAGAAACGGCAGCAAGAATGAGTATTCTTCCGGCTGATGAGGCAGAAAAAAGAACCGGAAGTATCGGAAAAGCAATTCCGGAAGGCGAACTTTTTTTGATTGATGAGGGTGGCCTGGTTCTGACCGGAATGGAAGCAGAAGGCGAACTGTGCTATAAAGGTCCAAATGTGACAATGGGATATGCATATAACCGGGAGGATCTGCAAAAGGGTGATGAATGGTGCGGAACGTTTTATACAGGAGATCTGGCAAGAAGGGATAAAGACGGATTTTATTATATTGTCGGCCGAAAATCCAGATTTCTGAAGCTGCTCAGTTACAGGATCAGTCTGGATCAGTGTGAAAATCTGATCAGAGAACAGCTTGAGATTGACTGTGCGTGTACAGGTAATGACCGGCAGATGGAAATTTATATAACGGAAGATGGCTGTGAAGAAAAAGTGATCGATCTTATATGCAATAAAACAGGTTTGTACAGAACATTATTTAAGGTAATAAAAACTGATTCGATCGAGAGGACATCATCGGGAAAAATAAAGTATGACAGACTTAAGGATAAAAAATGATATGAAGATTTGGGTGATCGGAAGAGAATATCCTACACAGAAAAACCGTATGCGGGGAAGTTTTGAGCTGGAACAGGCAATTATGCTTGCGAAAGAGCATCAGATATATTATCCGTACATAGATCTGCATTCTGTAAGGCACTGGAGAAAATGGGGATTTGTGGAAACGAAAGAAGACGGTGTAACCGTATGCAGATACAACCTGCCGGTTGGAAAAGTCCCGAAAACGATCAAAAACCAGATACAGAATCTGTGCTGGAAAAAATTATTGAAAAAAATGGAAAAGAACGGTCTCCCGGATATTATCCATGTCCATTATCCGGCGATGTTTTATTATCCGGTACTGGAACCGTATATAAAAAAGGGTGTAAAGATCGTATGTACAGAACACTGGACACAGGTATTAAAAAAACAGCTCACTTCTTCTGAACTGGCATCTTTAAAGTGGTTTACGGAAAATGCATCGTTTATCTGTGTCGGTGAAAAACTCAGACAGAGTGTAGAAGAACTGACTGGAACCGAAAAATACATATATGTGATTCCGGATACTTATCCTTCGTTCTTTTATCCCGGTACAATGGACAGAACACAAAAAGACACTTTTGAGTTTATTGCCATAGGGAGACTGGTGCCTGTAAAAAAGTTTGATGTTCTCATCGAAGCATTTCAGAAAGCTTTTGCCGGAAATACTTCTGTCACACTCAAAATTGCAGGCGATGGAGAAGAAAGAGAAAAATTACAGACTTATGTAAGACAGCATGATCTTGACAGGCAGGTCATGTTTCTGGGAACCAAAAAACGCAGGGAGATTGCGGCGCTTATCAAAGACAGTGATGCGCTGGTGTGCGCAAGCAGTCTGGAGACATTTGGGGTACCGGTGATCGAAGCAATGGCATGCGGGAAACCTTTTGTAGCAACGAAAGCACTGGGATTTCGAACGGGGCTTTCGGAAAAATGCGGCTGTATTGTGGAGGAAAGTACGGAGGCAATCGCAGATGGGATCCGGTATGTGTATCGGAATTATATGAATTATGATCCTGAATACATTGCAGGAGCAGCGCAGAAATATTTCAGCGAAGAAGCAGTCAGTCGAAGTCTTAAGGAGGTATATGATGGAGCGGGCAATCTGGTTTCTGATGCTTCTTTTCAGTTTTGAGCCGCCGTATTTCAAAGAAAATATTTATATTGATAAAGTTTATGTACTTGGACGGCTTGTAATGGTGTATTTCCTGCTGCTCATCCTTATTACAAGATGGAAGAGATACTGCCCGGGAAAGGCAGTGATGGGAATCTTTCTGATAGAAAGTTGTAGTCTTATCAGCACGTTTTATAATGGCGGTTATTCACTGAAGAGCCTCGGAATGAATGAAATCATTCTGTTGTCATTTGTCATATTTCTGGATTACATGTTTGAAACGGATGTTTCGGGGGCTCTGTCTGTACTGACATTGCATTATGAAATTCTGGTATATATAAATCTTCTGACGGTCATTCTTTTTCCACAGGGTCTCTACAATCAGGGAACGGGTCGAAATTACTGGTTTCTGGGTCAGGTTAATCAGACCGTTTTATATATTATTCCGGCGATACTGCTGGAACTGCTGTACAGCAGATATGTCAGAAATAAAAGAACACCGGGCATCCGGGCATGGGGCATGATCTTTGCAGGAAGTATTACGCTTCTGTGTGTATGGTCGGCAACTGCCCTGGTGGGAATGCTGATCTTCGGAGGGCTGATCTGCTGGGGGCTTTTTTACAGACAGGCAGTGAAGCTGAATATCGGAGCAGGACTCAGTATTGTTACGTTTCTGGCTTTTGTAGTTTTTCGATTACAGAATTACTTTTCATTTTTTATTGTAAATGTGCTTCACAGGAATCTTTCGTTTTCAACGCGTACAGAGATATGGGACAGTGCATTCGGGTATATAAGTAAAAAGCTGCTTCTGGGATATGGTATGGAAAGTATTGAACAGGCTACTGAGCGATTTGGCTATATGACACCACATAACAGGTACCTGTATCTGTGTTATCAGGGTGGAATTGTAATGCTGATAATGTTTTTCTGTTTTCTCGCAGGCGGAGACAGGATATTGCAGAAAGCAGAAAAAACAAAGGCTGCAGTTTATATATCAGCATGTGTGTGTACTTTTCTGGTCATGATGCAGTTCGAGTCATATAATACAACTCTGTTTTATGTACCGTTTATTTTGATGTTTCATGCAGATAAATTCAGTGAAAGCAGAAAGGAACAGCTGCAAAAATGAAAAAAGAACAGATATCGTTGATCAGAAATTATATATACAATGTAACCTATCAGATTCTGAATATTCTGATTCCGTTGATCACTGTTCCCTATGCATCCAGAGTACTGGGAGCAGAGAAGCTGGGAATTTATTCGTATACTTATGCAGTTGCATCTTATTTTGCAATTGCCGCATATCTTGGATTTGAAAATTACGGAAACAGAATGATCGCAAGATGCAGAGAAGACAGAGAGCTTCTGAACAGATCGTTTTCAGGTGCATTATGCTTTCAGATTGCTTCAGGTATCTGTGCATGCAGTGCCTATCTGATATATCTTCTTTTCTTCTGCAGGGAAAATAAAGTGGTTGCAGCGGTTCAGTTTTTATATATCGGCAGTCAGATGCTCAACATCAGCTGGTTCTATTTTGGGCTGGAAGAGTTCAAAAAAACTGCGTTTCGAAGTATGCTGGTACGAATGGTTTCTGTTGTGGCGATTTTACTTTTTGTCAAAAATCCATCGGATATTGTGATATATACGATCATATGTGCAGGCTCCACTTTGCTGGGTTCTGCTTTTCTGTGGATAAATATCGGAAGATATGTCAGGTTTGTAAAAGTATCTGTACAGGAAATTCTGGCTCATGCCAGAAGCTGTCTTGTACTGTTTTTTCCTGTACTTGTCATTAATATATACCGGTCTATGGACAAAATCATGCTGGGACAGATGGCAGATATGCGGGAAGTGGCAGTTTATTCAAATGCAGACAAAATTGTGGAGCTGCCATATGGTGTGATCGCAGCCCTGGGTGTTGTCATGCTTCCGCGAATGACAAATCTCATAGCCTCCGGTCAGGAGGGCAGATCAAGAAAATATATAGAGAAATCTATGCAGTTTATGATGATGATGTCCTGTGGAATGGCATTTGGGATGATTGCAACAGGCAGATATTTCGCTCCGCTGTTTTTTGGAGGAGAGTTCTGGTTCTGTGGAGAACTGATCATGATCATTGCGCCTATGGTGATCATCAGGGCATGTGCAAATGTGGTAAGGACACAATACCTGCTTCCAAATGGAAGGGACCGGGATTATATTATTTCGCTTCTGGTCGGAGTGGTCATTAACCTTGCTGTTAACTGGAGCCTTATTCCAA
The DNA here is from genome assembly GCA_934371915.1 of uncultured Blautia sp. Classification (GTDB taxonomy): domain Bacteria; phylum Bacillota; class Clostridia; order Lachnospirales; family Lachnospiraceae; genus Blautia_A. The sequence continues at coordinate 32,349 of CAKROE010000016.1, forward strand.
GTTTTCAGTCTGTCGGAGCGGCAGTTGGTACATTGCTTGCCGAATCGTTTGTCGCAGTTTATCAGCTTGCAGTATGCAGAAAGGATATTCCGGTCGTTCGATATACTTTGCAAAACTGGTTTTTTGTTGTTGCAGGAGCTATTATGGGAGTGATTGTTTACCGGATAGGACAAAGCAGAAAGCTTTCAGTCGGGCTGCTTGTGTTACAGATCGTTTCAGGTGTACTGATATATGGAGGATTGTCATTTATCTATTTGAGATCAAAAGGAAAACGGAGGAAACATCGCAATGAATCAGGAAAATAAATATACGGATTTGACTGTCCGGGAAATACTTGAAATTCTGGCTTCCAGGTGGTGGATCATTTTTATAACAGCGTTTTTTGGAACGATATTGTCAGTTGGGATCACTATTTTGTTTATCACACCGCAATATGAATCCGTTACAAAAATGTATGTATTTACAAAACAGAATGAAAATGTTGTAACAAGTCAGGACATGCAGACCAGCCTGTCATTGACAAAAGATTATGCGGAGATGATACAGAGCCGGACAGTTGCAGAAGCAGTGATCAGTCAGCTTGGGCTGGATGAAGATGTCAGTAATTTTTTGAAAAAAGTAAAAGTAGAGTCTGAAGAGGATACTCGAATACTGACTGTCTCAGTGAGAAATCCGGATTCTTATATGGCATGCCAGATTGCCAACGCAGTACGTGATACAGCAGAAAGCCACATAAAAAATATAATGGATATAGATGCTGTAAAGATTCTGGATAATGCAGATGTACCGGCCGAACCTGTGACTCCGTCACTTAGAAAAAACGGAGCAGCAGGAGGAATTCTGGGAATATTGATGTCAATTGTGGTAATCCTGTTTCTTTATGTGACAGACGATTGCATCAGAACACCGGAAGATGTGACGCGCTATCTGGGAGTTGATGTGCTTGGAGAAATTCCGGTGTCTGATCAGAGAAAGAGAAGGGGTAGAAGACGAGAATGAAGCAGATAAAAATTCGGAGACCGATTTTGAATGAAGAACAAAAAGAGGCATACAGATCGCTGAGAGCACGGGTCTCAACCGGACAAAATGATAAAAAAGTTATTGCTGTTATCGCATGTGGAAAAAATGCAGAAAAAAGTAATATATCACTGAATCTGGCCATCTCGCTGGCAGATGTTGGAAGACAGGTACTTTTTATTGAAGCGGATCAGCAAAATCCGGTGCTTGCAGAGCTGACAGAATATGCAGACAGAAAAGCAGGATTTTCCGGTCTGCTTTCAGGTAAAAGTAATATTAATGATGTGATCTGTTCAACAGATATTCCGGGACTCTGTGTTCTGTATGGCGGAAAAAGACTGGATAATATGCCGGAACTGGTTGAGGGCGAGTATTTCGGGAAGATTCTGAATGTAGTAAAGAGTGTTTACCATTTTGTGGTCATTGACACACCGGCACCGGACCAGTCATTAGAAGGAACGAGTATTGCCAGACGGTGTGATGAGGTACTACTTGTTCTGGAATCCGGTAAAGTTCGCAGTGAGTATGCGCAGAAGATGAAATATCAGATAGAAAAATGCGGATGTAAAGTTGCCGGTGTCATTTTAAATAACAGCAGCATGCGCAGATAATAAAAGGGCAGGAGATAAATATGAGAAGAATCAGGAAGAAGAGGCGGAGTGGTCGTCTGCCGGGAGTATTATTACTGTTATTGCTTTTTACAGTAGAATTGTGTTTTTGTCTGCTTCTGGCATATACAAAATTTTTTCAGATGAAGTATATGTTGTTTATAATGGCTGTCAGTGCCGGGTTTGCCGGAGTTATTTACTGGATGCTTTCTGATATAAACAGGAGGATCCGTTTTGTGGCAGGCTGTTTTTTTATGACAGTTGTAATTGTGGCAGAAGGAACCGGAAGCTTCTATATTTACCGGACAGCAGCAGCACTTGATTCGGTAACGGATATCAATACAGAGACAACAGAGATCAATATTTATGTAAAGAAGACTTCAGATGCAGAGAGTTTAATTGATATTGAAAGTGGAACTACAGGTATTCTGAAAGAACTTGACAGAGACCATACGGACAGGGTATTACAGCAGCTGAAATACAAAACAGGAGTTACATTCAAAACAAAAGAATACCCTGGGCTTACAGAACTGTCAGAGGGATTGCTGTCGGGCGAATGTGATGCAGTAATTCTGAATCAGGCATATCTGGAAGTTATGAGGCAGATGGAACAGTGCGGCACGTTTCTGGAAGAAAGCCGAGTTCTGGATACAGAACAGATACAGGATGTGATCGAACGAAAAATAAATACAGGAAATAAAACAAATGATGGAAGTGAGCCAGGGCAGAGTACACATGTATATACAATATATCTCAGCGGAATTGATACACGAGGTGAAATGACTGCGTCAAGTCTGAGTGATGTGAACATTATACTGACTGTAAATACAAAAACAAAACAGATTCTTCTTGTATCAACACCGAGAGATTATTATGTTCCGCTTTCTATATCAGGTGGTGTTCCGGATAAACTTACACACGCTGGGATTTATGGTGTAAACGTATGTATAGACACGCTGGAAATGCTTTATAATATGGAAATCAATTATTATTTCAGAATCAATTTTGCCGGATTTATAAAAGTAATTGATGCACTTGGTGGGATTGAAATACAGTCTGATTATGAATTTAATACACAGAATGCCAGAGGTTATCATTTTGAGAAAGGCAGCAACTACGTAAATGGTGAGGAAGCCCTTGCCTTTTGCAGGGAAAGATATTCATTTGCAGAAGGCGACCGGCAGAGAGGGCGCAACCAGATGTACGTTATCAGAGGGATTCTTGGCAAAGTCATGAAAGGCGAATTCCTGAAAAATTATTTTTCTGTTCTGGACAGTCTGGAGAATTGTTTCGAAACGAATGTGCCATACAGTCTGGTTAGCGACCTGGTACAGGAACAGATAAAGGATCAGGCAAAGTGGTCTGTGTTATTTTACAGCGCAGACGGTACCGGCGATAATCAGAAACCATATTCGATGAACCAGAATGCATATGTAATGATTCCTGATACAGATACAGTTGAAAAAGCAGAATTGCTTATGCAGAAAGTCAGAGACGATTTTCTGTTATCAGAAGCAGATGTCGCAAAATAAAATTTAAAATGAAAACCGTTTTCATATTGACACGAAATCAGAATGTGTTATAATATGAAAACGGTTTTCAATTTGTATAAAGTATAAAATATAGATTTATTTGCCGGAAACTCCGGTGGAAGGAAGATATTATGGGAATGAAAGCACCTTATCAGACAAAGCAGATGAAACAGATCCTGTCCTATCTGCAGACCGTAGAGGGCACACATGTGACAGTTGCGGATGTCTGTTACTATTTTAAAGAGCAGGGAATTACGATCGGGACAACGACTGTCTACCGCAACCTTGAAAAGATGGTAGAGCAGGGACTGGTTGCGAAGTACAACGTAGACGGAACGAGCAGTGCCTGCTTTGAATATCTCGGGGCAGAGGAGCATTGCCACAAGACCTCTTGTTTCCACTGCAAATGTGAAAAATGTGGAAAACTGATTCATCTTCACTGCGAGGATGTGGTTAAACTGGAGCAGCATCTGATGGACAGCCACGGATTCCGGATGGATCCGTGCAGGACTGTTTTTTACGGTATCTGTGAGGAATGCAGAAGTACGGAAGATGAAGAGAAAGAATCAGAGACTGTACACATACGTTCAAAATAAGAGAGTAAACAGTGTTATAGAAGAAAGAGAGCAGAAAAATGAAAAAATGGATCATGGGTTCGCTGGCAATTCTGCTGGGTGTGATGAGCATCAGTATTCCTTTTGCAGGGATATATACAGCAGAAGCAAAGACAACAGAAGATACAGACAAAAAACTGAACATTGTAACGACCATTTTTCCGGAATATGACTGGACAAGAGCTGTTCTGGGAGACCGGGCTGATGAGGTGAACCTGACCATGCTTCTTGATAACGGTACGGATCTCCACAGCTTTCAGCCGGCAGTCAAGGATATTATGAAGGTTTCAAGCTGTGACCTTCTGATCTATGTGGGTGGTGAATCTGACCAGTGGATCGAGGATGCTCTGGAATCCGCGCAGAACAAAGATATGAAGACGATCAATCTGATGGAGGTTCTCGGTGATTCGATCAAAGAAGAGGAAGCAGTTGAGGGTATGCAGGAGAGTGAACACGATCATGATCACGGGGACGAAGAAGAAAAAGAATATGACGAGCATGTATGGACTTCTATGAGAAATGCTGAAGTGATCTGTGATGCGATTGCAGATACGCTTGAAGAAATGGATCCGGAGAATAAAGAAATCTATCAGTCCAATGCAGAGACTTATAAAGAAAAACTTTCTGCGCTGGACGAAGAATATCAGGAGACTGTTGACAATGCAAAGCAGAAAACACTGGTGTTTGCGGATCGTTTTCCGTTCCGTTATCTGGTAGACGATTATGGCCTCAGTTATTATGCGGCATTTTCCGGATGCTCTGCAGAATCCGAGGCAAGCTTTAAGACCGTTACTTTTCTTGCGGGAAAGGTAGATGAACTTGGGGTTAAGAGTGTGTTGACGATGGAAAAATCGGATGACCGGATTGCACAGACTGTGATTGAGAATACC
>CAKROE010000017.1 GCA_934371915.1 uncultured Blautia sp.
CAGCATTACTTATCGAGTTTTTGATTCTGTCCGTAGTCGACACGCAGGACTCCTACGGATACGAGATCAGCCAGACCGTCAAAATCGTAGCTGACATCAAAGAATCAACACTCTATCCCATTTTGAAAAAGCTCGAGAAGAACGGTTATCTGACAACCTACTCTCAGGAATTTCAGGGACGTAAACGCAAGTATTATTCTATCACCGATTCCGGCAAACAACAACTGTTGTATCTGCACGAAGAATGGATTTCTTACAGAAATACCATTGACGGAATCATCGAAGGGAGGATTCGAAATTGACCAGAGAAGAATATATGGCAAAATTGAAAAAATATCTTCGCAGACTTCCCAAACAGGATTACGAAGATGCGATTGAGTATTTTAATGAATATTTCAGTGATACAGACGAAACCGGACAGCAGAAACTGATGGAAGAACTCGGCACTCCGAAACAGGCAGCCGCAGACCTGATGTACAATCTGCTTGACCGCAAGATTCAGGAACAGGATGCTGCCGATAAAGACAGCCAAAAAAAGAAGGATAAAAAAGGAGTCACTTTACTCGCTGTGCTTGCGATCCTGTCCACACCTGTGACTGTCCCGCTTTTTATTGCAATGCTTGCAGTCCTGCTGGCTGCTGCAATCTGCGTGATCTGCGTGATCATCTCTGATTTCATCGCTGCCCTCAGTATTTTGCTGATCGGAGGAAAATTATTACTGCGTGGATTCGTTTCCTTCCCGTATTCCTTATCCGGAGCTTTGACGATTACAGGATGCGGATTACTCGGAATCGGATGTGCACTCCTTCTGTATATCCTCGGCATCTATCTCTGCAAATGGATGGGGATGCTTCTGGTAAAACTGGCGCAGTGCCTGGCAGGAAAGAGAGGTAAAAACTATGAAAAAAACAAATAAACATTTACTGGCTGCCGGTGGTATCTTCTGTGCTGTCGGAATCCTTTTCTTTGGTATCGGTGTCGCATCCGGCGGCAGAAATTACGTAAAAACGGCTGACCTGAATCGTATCAGCGGTGCGGCTATGATGGACTCCAGTGACAGTCATGCTATCTTAAGCAAAACGGAAATCCATTCTTTTTCCTCTTTAAATGTCGATCTTAAAAACCTTGATCTGGATATAAAAGTATCTGATGATGACAGGTTTTATATCTCCTATAATATTGAAACAACTGACGGAATGCTTCCGCTTTCCTACCAGGTACAGAACGATGCATTAAACATTGTTGAGAAAAACGGACACGAGTCCTCTTCCTATATTCATATTGATATTAACTTTCTTCAGGAAATGCTTGGACAGAGCCACGTGATTGAAAACTCCAACAAGGTAACTGTTTATATTCCAAAGAAAACCGACTTGAGTGGTTTTTCCTGCAAGATGGGATATGGTGATATAAATGTAGAATCTCTGAATGCACAGAAGACAGTGATTCAGAGTGAAGACGGTGATATTACAATTTCAGACAGCACATTCAATAATCTTGAACTCAGTGCTGATCTTGGCGACCTGAAAATAAAAGATACTACTTTTACCAACAGTCAGTTTGAAATGATGGATGGTGATGTGAAAGCCGAGAATGTCACTTTCAACGAAAAAAATGAATTTACAAGTGACCTTGGTGACATCACCCTCAGCATTCCGAAAAAAACTCTTTCCACGCTTTCTATAGAGGCAGAAGCAAGTGAAATCAATATTCCAGAAAAACTTGGTCAGGTCATGACCGATGAAGATGACAATCAGCTTGTCAATTCTGAAAATAAGACACAGAATTCCCTGCAGCTTGAAAGCAAAGACGGCGACATCCAAATCACCGCAGGAAAGTAAACACATCGAAATAAAAAACACCTACAGAACCTGCCACTGGCAGCTTCCTTCGGATGCATGGCAATTCCAAAAAAGGGCTTCGCACTAAACTGCGGCAGCCCTTTAACTTCTCTCAGGCAACTTTACGAAGTGCCTCACAGGTTCTGTTATATTCTTTTTCTACTTCTGCAAAAAGATCTTCATAGCCATCCATGCTTCCGGCACGGAGCAGTTCGGTCAGATCCTTACTTGACGGATACAGATTGTCAAATCCGAGATTCAGGCAGACACCTTTTAAAGTATGCGCTGCACGAAAAGCCGTTTCAACATCTTTTGCTGCCAAAGCATCTTTCAGATTCTGAAAACTCGGATCATCGAGAAATTTCAGTGCAAATTTCTGTACAAGTTTCTCATTTACCAGTCTGCTCAGCACAGCATCAAAATCTAACCCTAATTCACCATAGCATTCTCTGATTGTCATAATTTTTCTCCTATTCTAAATATTTCCTCCGCATGTCACTCAGAATCTGGGTTTTGCCCCCCCCTTGAAAAATCGACAAGTTCATCATTTTCAAGATTGGAATATTCTTTTTCCATATTTTTTGATACTACATCCATAAAATCTTCTTTTGCATTTTCAAACTCTTTGAGTTCTGCCTTCTTTTCCCTTTTCTTAAGTGGATTATCTTCCGGTGTGCTGATCCTCAGCTTACGTTTGATTCGATCCTGAATATCAATCAGACACTCCAGAAGAATCGGGTTAAAACATCCACATTCTCCATTTATGATCATTTCTATCGCTTTTTCATGTGAATATGCTTTCTTATATACACGTTCACTGACAAGTGCATCATATACATCAGCCAGAGAAACTACCTGTGCAGAGATTGGGATCTCATCACCTTTCAGTCCATCCGGATAGCCCTTACCATCATATCTCTCATGATGCCATCTGCAGATCTGGTAAGCGACTTTCATCAGTTCTTCATCCTGATAACTTCCCATGTTTTCAAGAATTGATGCGCCAATAATCGTATGATTCTGCATGATCTTGAACTCTTCATCTGTCAGCCTGCCAGGCTTATTGAGAATCTTGTCATCAATACCGATCTTACCAATATCGTGCAATGCCGAAGCTGTCGTGATCAGAAGACGTTCTGACCAGGTAATATTGTACTTGTCCGTCTTCTGCACAAGACTTTCGAGAAGCATTCCGGTAAATACATTGATATTTAAAACATGACTGCCACTCTCTCCATTACGGAACTCAACTATCTGACTCAGAATACCGACCATCATACGGTTATTCTTTTCTTTCTCATATACCTGATTGGTGATCAGTGTGATCAGTCGTCTTTGTTTCGCATAAAGCTTGATTGTATTATATACTCTCCGGTGTACAACACCTGCATCAAATGGACGATTGATATAATCTGAAACGCCCATTTCATAAGCTCTTCGAACAGTCTCTGTCGAATCTTCACTGGAAATCATAATAACCGGGATATCTTCCAGATAATGGTGGCGATTCATATAATTCAGGACACCAAATCCATCCATTCCCGGCATAACAATATCCAGAAGTACAAGTGAAATACCTGTTTCATACTTACGAAGCATATCAATACATGTGTCTCCACTGTCAGCCTCTACAATATCGTATTCCTCACTTAAAATCTCCGACAGGATCTCCCTGTTCATCTCGGAATCATCCACAACCAGAATCCGGTATTTGTGTGCTTTTGATCCGTTATTATTTGCACTTTCCTGCTGCTCCTTCAGTTGTTCATCATGTTCGGTGACAACCATGTTTTTACAGGTTTTGGCCTGATACATAAACTGATCCGCCTTACGGATTGCCTTCTCAACCGTGCTTCCGCTGCCGGACAGTATGCCTCCGATACTTACCGATATACGAAGCTGTGAATATCCCGGTACTTTGGAGGAATGGATCTTTTCCTGTATCTGATTCAGCTTGTCTGCAAATGCCTGTTCCCCGATATCCGGCATAACAAGCAAAAATTCATCCCCACCCATACGGATCAGCATATCTGTCCGTCGGATGTTATCCTTAATAATACCAACTACTGTTGTAAGTGCAAGGTCACCTGCATCATGACCGAATGTGTCATTGTAGATCTTGAAGTCATCAAGATCGATCATTGCCACACCGGCAGACATATTAGAATTTCGGATACGCTCTTCGTAATAACGTCTGTTATAAATTCCTGTCAGTGCATCGGTATACAGTTCCCGATTGTAACCGGAAAGCTGTTTGATAAGTTCATTCCTTCCGTCCTCATCCATGACCGCCTCGGAATTCATTTCATTGATGAGCTCCATGACATAAGGTTTCCCGTCAATCTCTACATACTTCGAAATTACCTGATATATATTGGAATCCAGATATTCAAGTTTCAGCTGCTCATTTTTTTTACGAAAAGCGTCTCTAGAAGTACAGTTCTTACAGTTGTTTCCCTTCTTCCAAAAAGAATAACATTTACACGGAAATCCCTTTGCATCTGTGACATCCGTTATATTTCCTGTTTCAAGTGTTTTTTCGTCAAGCAAACGTACTACGTCAAATACCTTACTCAATTCCTTTATCATCACTTCTGATTCCTGCTGTGTCATCGCAGTATCTTTGTTCATTATTCATATCCTTCCTGTAGCAGGCATATGCCTGCCTGTAATTAACTTTCTTCCGTTCACTATATAATATAATATTATATCATTCTGTGATTTCCGCGTAAAGTTTTATCTTTCCAACGGAGAATGAAAAAGTGCTTTTTCATCTGGAAGAAACTCCTTTTTTGTGGTACTCTAGGTAGGTACATTTACATTGTTACAGTTACATATTTACAATTTATTTTTTAATTTTTGATGCAGAAGGGAGAAGAAAAATGCTTCAGGATGATTATATACTGCGCCAGATCCGTGAAATGGTGCGCGCCGTCATGAAAATGTTATTTCAGGTAAGTGCTTCCGAACTGACTCCGGATGTCATTGAAGATAAAGACGCAAGACAGACACTGAAAACTCTGACTTCCCTTGCCGATGAAGGTAAGATTGATGAAGCTGAAAACAGATTATATGAAATGACCTGTGACGGCGACCGCCAGAATCTGGAGATCGGACTTCTTTTCTATTATGATCTGAATGGAAAAGATGACGAATTTCTCGAGGCAAACAATTTCAGCCGCGAGGAGATCATGATGGGAATCCAGGATCTCGCAGATCGCTACAACTTAAGCGGAATTGCGGAGGCTTTCCGTACTGAAATTCTGTAAATCAGGAGCGATACATAATGAACAAAAAAGAAATATCCGAAATTAAGAAACAGTTTTCGCCAAACAACTGCGCGATCACACGTATCTGCGGCTGCTATGTTGACGGTGAAAAAAACAAAAAAACCGAACTGAAAGAAGCTTTTCTTTCTCTTTCTGAGGAAGAAATGTTCAAATACTTTGAAATATTCAAGAAAACTCTTTCCGGAACCATCGGCAAGAACCTGATCAACATGGAGTTTCCTCTTGACCAGGAAAAAGAGGGCGGCACACAGGAATTTCTTATGAAACTCCGTGGCAGCAAGCTTCAGGATAATGCCATTCTGGAAGAATTTTATGATAAGATCATCGAGAACTATGATTACGGCGAGAACTATTATATTATTCTGATCCATGCCGTCTACGATATCCCGGGCAAATCCTCCGACGGTCAGGAAATGTTTGATGCTTCCGACGAGATCTACGATCATATCCTCTGCAGCATCTGTCCGGTCAATCTTTCCAAAGCGGGACTGTGCTACAATGCAGAAACCAACAACATCGAAGACCGTATCCGTGACTGGATCGTGGAAATGCCGGATCTTGGATTCCTTTTCCCGGTATTCAATGACCGGAGCACAGATATCCACGGACTTCTATATTACACCAAAAATGCCGAACAGCTTCGCAGCACTTTTGTTGATGAAATGTTCGGATGCACTACCCCGCTCTCTGCAGGCGGACAGAGAGATTCCTTTAATGCTCTCGTAGAAGAAACTCTCGGAGATGACTGTGCTTACGATACGGTTATGAACATTCACGAAAAACTCAATGAATGGGTGGAATCACAGAAGGATTCTCCGGATCCTGCCGTTCTGACCAGGCCGGAGGTGAAACGTCTCTTCGAAGAGTGCGGCGTAGAAGATGAAAAACTCGAAACATTTGACCAGACTTACGAGGCAATCGCAGGCGAAAATGCATCTCTCATGGCAAACAATATCACCAATACGCGCCGGACTGAGATCAAGACACCGGACGTTGTGATCCATGTCGACCCGGACCGTGCGATGCTGATTGAGACACAGGTTATTGACGGCCGCAAATGCATTGTAATCCCGATGGAAGGTGACGTCGAGATCAATGGAATCCATGTTTCCGGTGGAAACGGCGGAAGTTCCGAAAATGATCCGGAAGAATTCTGATCGTATATTAAAAAAGGATGACAGGTTTTCCTGCCATCCTTTTTTATGTTTATCTTATTTGATTATTCGTAGATTCCGTTTACAGTAACATCAAATACTGCTTCTTTTCCTGCAAGATCTGTTGCCTGATAATCATCCGGGAAAGTAACTTTTACTTCTACCTTATCTCCTGGATGTGCACCGATCAGCTGCTCTTCGAAGTTATCAATGTATGAACCGGAACCGATCACCAGATCTGTACCATTTCCGTCTGTACTTCCACCGTCAAATGCAACATCATCAATCTTTCCTACATAGTCAATGTTGACTGTGTCGCCATCTTTGACTTCAAGGGAGGAATCAGTGTCATAAGAAGGTGCTTCTGTCGCTTCCGGGGTGGCTGTAGCATCTGCTGCTTCTGTGACTTCCGGTGTCTCAGTAGCGTCTGCTGCCTCTGTCACTTCTGGTGTCTCAGTAGCGTCTGCTTCTTCTGTTACCTCCGGTGTTTCAGTTACTTCTGCTGTCTCATCTGTAGTGTCTTCTGTCGCTGTCTGAATTGTGAATTTATGATTGTCTGTAACTTTCAGTGTCTTCAGAACTTTCTTCTCAACTTTGATGTCAGCTTCATCCATCCATTTGTCTGTAGTTTCTGTATACAGCTCGTTTTCTCTGGTGGAGATAATGGATTCTTTCTTTGTAGCTGTCGCATCTTCGTCGTTTACTTTGTCAAGTTTGACTACATAGTAAGCGGAATCTGTCTCAATAACGTCCGGTCCGACTTCGCCGTCTTTCAATGTACGGAGAACCTTCATTACCTCATCCGGATAATTGCCGGAAGATGCTGCAGTCTCATCTTCGTCATCAGATTCCTCTTCTGACGCATCTTCATTTGTATCAAAAGATCCGCTCAGTACTGTATAAGAATCATCTACGGATTTTGCGATCTCGCTGAAATCTCCGTCCGGATCTGCATTCAGTCCGTCAAGGATCTTCTGCGCATCTTCTTTTTTCTGTTTGATCTCATCATCACTCAGGTCAGAAGTGCTGATGCTTACATAGTTAAAAGAAGACTGCTGTGCTTCCTCATCAGAAACATTCTTGTCTACGTCTGCAATGATCGGATCATGCATTCTGCTCTTATATGTCTCAAGTTCCAGATATGTCTTCACCTGATCTTCTGTAACAGCCAGAGTTTTCAGAGTATCTTCACTATTTGCACTCATAAAAGCTGCTGCAGCATCGGCAATTGCCTTCTCGTCATCTTCTGTAATCTCTACATCATAATCAGCTGCTTTTTCCTTAAGGATGCACATCAGCTCAATATCTTCCAGAGCCTGCTCTACTGCCTGTTCACCGTAAGTCTTGCCTTCTTCTGCCTCTGTCTCCCAGATAGAATAATCAGATCCGCCCATAAAGCTCTTGTACATGGCTTCCGCCTGTGCCTGGCCTTCTCTGACAGAAAGGCTTAACATACCAAGCGGAATCTCTGTTCCATCTACGGTTGCAACTGTCTTTGTTCCATCTAATGCTTTTTCACCACAGCCTGTGAGCATTCCTGCTGCCATCACACCGGCAAGCGCTACAACTGCTGTTTTCTTTGTCATTGTTTTCATCTTATCCTCCATCACTGCATGAATTCATATAAATAAGAGTATAAACTTTTTTCATCGACAGGGCAAGGAAAATCACAAAAAGCGGTCATTTTCACCGATATTTCACAGTTTATACTCTCCATGCAGCCGGTTTTATTCTTCTACAAGCTGTTCAAGCTCTGTCAGAAGATCCGTGAGGGCCGTCAGCACATTTCCACTTCCCTCCGGTGTAAATAAAATCTTCGGTTCCTGCTCGTTTTTAAATTGCAGACCGCGTCTGTATTTCTGCATCAATGCCGGGATTCCGACCGGATTCAGTTTTGCATTTTCATACAGAGTAATCTTCATATCTCTTCCGATCTGTTTGATTTCTGTCACATAGCAGCGGTGTGCAAGTGCTTTCATCCTCGCGATGGAAAGCAGGTTCATTACTGCCTTTGGCATCTCACCAAAACGATCCAGAAGCTCTTCCAGCATATCGTCATAATCCTGCTGCGTCTCAATCCCGGCGATTCGTTTGTAAATATCCAGCTTCTGATATTCGTTGCTGATATAAGAATCCGGTATAAATGCATCCATATTCAGATCGATCGTTGTCTCGAAGTCCTCCATGGTATGAATACCCTTTGCTTCTTTGACTGCCTCGCTGAGCATCTTACAGTAAAGGTCATAACCAACCGCATTCATATGTCCATGCTGTTCCGCACCGAGAAGGTTTCCTGCACCTCGAAGCTCCAGATCACGCATTGCGATTTTAAAGCCACTTCCGAGATCCGTATATTCACGAATCGCTGACAGTCGTTTTTCTGCAGTTTCTTTTAACATGGTATTTCTGCGGTACATCAGAAACGCATATGCCGTACGGTTTGACCGTCCGATTCTTCCGCGGAGCTGATAAAGCTGAGAAAGTCCATAACGGTCTGAATCATGAATGATCATAGTGTTTACATTGGAAATATCCAGTCCTGTCTCGATGATCGTAGTCGAAACCAGTACATCGATATCTCCGTTGATAAACGCAAACATAACAGCTTCAAGTTCACGCTCACTCATCTGCCCGTGTGCAAAATCCACTCTCGCATCCGGAAGAAGTTTCGCGATTCTGGCTGCCACATCTGCTATATCATTGACACGGTTGTACACATAATATACCTGCCCGCCTCTTCGAAGTTCACGGTTAATTGCCTCACGGACGGTTTCTTCATCATACTCCATAACGTACGTCTGAATCGGTACACGATCCATTGGCGGCTCTTCAAGGACACTCATATCACGGATACCGATCATGCTCATATGAAGGGTTCGCGGAATCGGTGTTGCCGTCAGTGTCAGTACGTCAATGTCTTTTTTCAGCTGCTTGATTTTTTCTTTATGGGCCACACCGAAACGCTGTTCCTCATCAATGATCAAAAGACCGAGGTTCTTGTATTCTACATCCTTTGAAAGTACACGGTGCGTACCTATGACAATATCTACCTGCCCTTTCTTAAGATCTTCGATTGTTTTTTTCTGCTGTGCAGGTGTACGGAAACGACAGAGCAGGTCCACACGTACCGGAAACTCTTTCATTCGCTGAATAAAAGTATTATAAATCTGCTGTGCAAGAATCGTTGTAGGAACGAGATAGACTACCTGACGGCTCTCCTGCACCGCTTTAAATGCGGCACGAAGCGCAACCTCTGTCTTGCCGTAGCCGACATCCCCGCACACAAGACGATCCATGATCTTTGTACTTTCCATGTCCCGCTTCGTATCTTCGATAGCGGCAAGCTGATCCTCCGTCTCCTCATACGGGAACATCTCTTCAAACTCCCGCTGCCAGACAGTATCAGGGCCACAGACATATCCTTCTTTTTCCTGACGGACTGCATAAAGCTCGACCAGTTCACGGGCAATGTTGCGAACTGCACCTTTGACCTTGGATTTGGTCTTTTTCCATTCCTGACCGCCAAGACGGTTCAGCTTCGGAGGCTTCGCAGTCTCTGCCCCGGAGTATTTCTGCAGTGCATCCAGCTGTGTTGCAAGAATATAAAGATTGCTTCCGTTTCGGTATTCGATCTTGATATAATCCTTCGCAACCTTATCGACGGCAACCTTTTCGATACCACGGTAGATACCGAGTCCATGTTTTTCATGGACAACAAAATCACCGATCGACAGCTCTGAAAAGTCCTGAATACGCTTTCCGTTGTATTCTTTTTTCTTTTTACGTTTCTTCTGCTCTTTACCGAAAATATCTGTCTCTGTGATCACGGCAAATTTGACCATCGGATATTCAAATCCTTTTCGCGCATGGCCATAAACAACCATAATCTCGCCCGGTTCCAGAATACGATCCGAATCCTGTCCGTAAAAAGCGCTTAAGCCTTCATCCTGCAGATCTTTTGCAAGACGTTCGGCACGGGTTCTTGATCCGGAAAGAAGCACGATCCGGTAACCCTCTTTTTTGTACTGCTTCAAATCCTTAACCAGAAGTTCAAAACTGCTCTGGTAAGAATTCATGGATTTTACGGTCAGATTAAACTGTCCTGTGATCTTCCATCCGGATTTACGCGGATCAAGAAGTGAAAGCCCGATACAGTTACATCCATTGAGTTTTTTGCACAGTTCTTCCCAGGAACACATCCAGTTACCGGAAAGTGTCGTCTCGCCTTTTTCCTGACGGTTCCGGCAGCTCTGCTGAAATTCTTCTTCGACTGCCTTCGCATTTTCTTCCAGATGATTTAATTCATCCAGAAAGAGCATCGAATCTCCGTCTTTGAAATAGTCGATAAAAGTAACTCCGCCTTTTTCAATCGGCTGCTCTGCTGCCGGATAGATCATGATCTCATCCAGATTTTCCAGAGAACGCTGACTCTGCGCATCAAAGCTTCGAATGGAATCAATCTCATCTCCCCAGAGCTCGATTCGCCACGGATTTTCCTCAGTAAGAGAATAAATATCAATGATACCGCCTCTTATTGAAAACTGTCCCGGCATCTCTACCTGTCCGACGCGCTCATATCCCATATGGACCAGTGCCGCTGTCAGTTTGTCCATATCAAGACTGCTGTCATTACGGAAATGGATGAGCTGCTTTTCAATCTTTTCCAGCGGAAGCAGGTAATCCATACAGCCGTCAATACTGGTGACGACCGTGATCTCCTCCTGTCGTTCCAAAAGGGCACGGATAACCTGCATACGCTGACGGATCAGAAGATTTCCGTGAATATCTGCCTGAAAGAAGAGCAGATCCTTTGCCGGATAATAATAGACTCGTCTGTCATAGAAACGATAATCCTCGTAAAGATCTTTTGCTGTCTTTTCATCTGCCGCAATTACCAGATGAGATGGAAAAAGCCCGGAAAGCCCATACATAAGATGAGCTTTCTGGGACTCTATACAACCACTGACTTCCAGAATTCCATGATTCTTTTTTGCCTGTTTTTCAATTTCTTCGATCTCTGCAAGACCCTGCAGAGGCTGCAAAAATGTTTTCATACATTCCCCGTTTTCTTGTTATACTCGTTCATGGCTGCATCCACATTGTCCGTCAGGATCAGTTCGACCGCTTTACATGCTCTTTCCTGCGCTTCTTCGATAAGAGCACGGTCTTCCTTATCAAATCTTCCCAGCACATAGTCAGCCAGATCCCAGCCCTTTGGCTTTGCACCAACACCAACCTTGATACGCACAAAGTTCTGTGTTCCGAGCTGCTGTATGATATGTTTGATTCCGTTATGACCGCCCGCACTGCCTTTTTTGCGGATGCGGAGCTGTCCCGGATCAAGGTCAATGTCATCATAAATGACGATCATCTCTGTCTCCGGATCGATCTTGAAGTAGTTTGCCATCTCCCGGATCGGTCCGCCGCTTAAGTTCATATAGGAAAGCGGTTTCATCAGAATCACCGGCTGTCCGCCGATTCTTCCTTTTCCGTACATGGCATTAAATTTCACGCCTGCCTGCGGAACCTGATATTCTTCCACAAGCTTGTCTATTACATCAAATCCCATATTATGGCGTGTCGCTTCATACTGCCTTCCGGGATTTCCCAAACCTACGATCAGATACATTGTTATTTCCTCACTGTGTTAATTAAAGTAAACCATCTCATCTGCCAGCGGTTCACAGGTTTCCACGTATTCTGCATCCAGAACAATCCCCTCTTCACCCTGGTATTCGTTGCGCTTCTCAATACCGACTTTTGCAGTGACTTCTACCCACTGTCCTGCTGTAAGCTTCGGTGCATAAGCACTCTTGCACACATAGCCGAGGAAAGTCGTATCGTCCGCACAGCAGGTCATAGCTGTACGTCCCGGAACAAAGAATTTACTTCCCATTCCGCGCGGTTTCATAACTCTTGCTTTGAATTTGACGGTTTTACCCTCGTAATTTTCCGGATGATCCATCGCATCAACAAACCAGATACCATAATCTTCAGGCAGGATCTCGATAACCGGTGCGTTCATATCGAACGGCATCTCATCCTGGAAAATATCACCAAGCTCACCCTCTTCATCCTCAAAAATGACTTCGGCGCTCTGATTGGCGACTTTAATTCCACGGCGGTAAGTCGGAAGCGGATCTTCTTTCTTGCAGCGGTTAAAGATAACCATATCTGTATTTTTGATCATATCCATAAAAATGGATTTCATGTTTGCCATATACATCTGGAAAGTGCTGCCATCGACACATGTGATCTGCTGCTCAACTCCCCAGCCTTTCGGAAGCTGCATTTTTTCAAAATTGCTTACCAGCCACATGCCATTATATTCTATGATGACACGCTCCGGCTGATGAAGAATATCCATTGCAACAAGGCGGTCTGTTGTAAAATCTTCTTCGTTTTCGATGACTTCCACAACCGTATTGTTTGCTTTCAGAATTGCCGGATCATATTCTTCTTCACCTTCTTCACAGAGGATCAGAAGTGTCTTTCCATCTGTGTGAAAATAGTCCTGCTGGATCGTGAAGCTTAAGAACGATGTTTTACCGCTCTCCAGAAAACCGGTCATTAAATAAATCGGTACTGTAATTTCATTCATGATCTGTATTATCCTCCATCATTACAGGCCAAAAAGTTCAGCCAGTTTGTCCTCTTTCAGTTTGGATCCGATTACGCAGAGACGGCCTGTGTATTCCGGTGCACCTTCACGGATTTCTGTTTCTTCCGGAACCATATCAAAGTAGATCCATGTTCCGTCTTCTGCCGGAAGCATACCCTTTGCACGAAGGATGATTCCGTACTCGTCTGATGCAGAAAGAGCTTCAAGCATCTTTTCAAGGTTTTCTCTTGTAAATTTCCTGATCGTCTCACGGCCCCAGCTTGTAAATACCTCATCTGCATGATGATGGTGATGGTCATGATGATCGTGTCCACATCCACATTCATGGTCATGATCATGATGATGCTCATGCTCTTCGTGATCGTGATGATGATGCTCATGCTCTTCGTGATCGTGGTCATGTCCACAGCCGCATTCATGGTCATGGTCGTGATGATGCTCATGTTCCTCATGGTCGTGATCATGATGGTGATGTTCACCATGTTCATGTACATGTCCGCATTCCGGGCATACTTCCTCTTCTTCCATCAGTTCCTGCGCAAGAGATACCGGATGTTCCATAACATCGAGAAGTTTCTTTCCGTCCAGTTTTTCGATCGGAGTCGTGATGATTGCAGCTTTTGCATTAATCTCACGGAGAAGTTCCAGCGCAGCCTGTGCTTTCGCTTCATCTACGATATCTGTACGGCTCATGATGATTGCTCCGGCATATTCTACCTGATTGTTGAAGAACTCACCAAAGTTTCTCATATACATTTTGCATTTCTTTGCATCAACAACAGTTGTGTAGCTGTTCAGTACAAGTCCTGTCTCTTCTTCTACACCCTGTACTGCTTTGATAACATCAGATAATTTGCCGACACCGGATGGCTCAATCAGGATTCGGTCCGGATGATATTTGCTGATTACTTCTTTGAGAGATGCACCAAAATCACCAACCAGTGAACAGCAGATACATCCTGAATTCATTTCGCGGATCTGAATTCCTGCTTCTTTCAGGAAGCCACCGTCAATACCGATTTCACCGAATTCATTTTCGATCAGTACGACCTGCTCGCCCTGAAATGCGTCTTTCAGAAGCTTTTTGATCAGTGTTGTTTTACCGGCTCCAAGAAATCCGGAAATAATGTCAATTTTCGTTTTTTCCATAATTGCATTTCCTCTCTTTCTGCCCGAAGACAAAGTAACTCTTGTTTATTTGTTTTATGTCACTAACTCATAACGTAATTTAACCAGGAGGCATTCATACCCCCTGGTTATAGTGTCCACAGAGACTCTTATTATTCATTAAGATCAGCCATTGATCATGAAGCTGAGAAGTTTGTCGATGTCTTCTTTCTCATATGCAACAATCTCAAGTTCCGGGATTTCTCCGCCTGAGAAAATGTTTGCAAGAGATACATACTGGGAAAGTTTGGATTTGAGGTTCAGTCTGTCTCCTTCACCTGTTACCAGCTCTACCTTACCGCTGCAGCTATCTACTACTTCGAAGAATTTTTCAATGTCTTTAATATTGGATACTTTCATTTTTGTTTCTCCTTTCAGAATTTTATTATTTAAATTATATATTTCTTAGCTATCTCATACCTTTCGGTCGCGTTCAGTATAACCTATCTTCACAGAAAAAGCAATGGCTTTTACATACAATTAACCAATGATTTCAACCCCTCTTTTGTACAGGATTAATAAGTAAATACTGCAACTCCGTATCCCGGGAGAGAATAATTGAACGAATATTCTCTGTGATCGCATTCCTGTTCTTCTGCTTTGAAAATCTTTGGTTTGTCGAGGAGTCCGTTTTCATCCATGATCAGCTTGTACTGTTTTTTCTTCGGAACACCTACACGATAGTCTGGTCTGTCGACCGGTGTGTAGTTTACCACAAACAGAAGGTTGTTTCGCTTCGTCGGTGATTTTCTTATCAGGCTGAAAATGCTTCTGTATGCATCATCCGCATTGATCCATTCAAAACCTTCCGGATCGTTATCCGCAGCATATAATGCCGGGTACTTCGTATACATATGAAGAAGTGTCTTCACAAAATTCTGAAGATCCTGATGCTTTTCTTCTTTCAGGAGATACCAGTCAAGTTCTCTCTCCTCACTCCATTCACGGAGCTGACCGAACTCCTGCCCCATAAACAGAAGTTTCTTGCCCGGATGGAACAGCATAAATGCATATGCAGCTTTCAGATTACGGAACTTATCATCCGGATATCCGGGCATCTTGTTGAGCATCGAGCATTTCAGATGAACGACCTCATCATGAGAAATAACAAGTACATAATTTTCACTGTATGCATACGTCATGGAGAAAGTCATCTTATTGTGATTATCTTTACGGAAATACGGATCCAGTTTCATGTATTCAAGGAAATCGTTCATCCATCCCATGTTCCACTTCAGCGAGAAACCGAGTCCACCGTCCTCTGCCTTACCGGTAACCTGCGGCCATGCCGTTGATTCCTCTGCGATCATGACAGTACCATGATTCCTGCCAAGCACAACTGTATTCAGATGTTTGAAAAATTCGATTGCTTCGAGATTTTTGTTGTCACCATATTTATTGGCAACCCATTCGCCATCCTTCTTTCCGTAATCCAGATACAGCATGGATGCAACCGCATCGACACGCAGACCGTCTACGTGGCATTCCTCTATCCAGAAAAGCGCATTGGCGATCAGGAAATTTTTGACCTCCGGCCGGCCGTAGTTGTAAATCTTCGTTCCCCAATCCGGGTGCTCTCCCTGTCTCGGGTCTTCATGTTCATAAACAGCCGTTCCGTCAAAGTTTGCAAGTCCGTGTGCATCCTTCGGGAAATGTGCCGGAACCCAGTCAAGAATAACACCTATCTTGTTGCGATGAAGATAATCAATCATATATTTGAAATCTTCTGCTGTTCCGTAGCGGGAAGTCGGTGCATAATAACCGGTTACCTGATAGCCCCAGGAGCCGTCAAACGGATGCTCTGCAATTCCCATCAGTTCGACATGAGTATAGCCCATTTTCTTCACATAAGCAGCCAGCTCATGTGCCAGTTCACGATAATTGTAAAAGCCCGGATCGTCCTCATCCTTTGCTTCATGTTTCTTCCATGAACCGGGATGAACTTCATAAATTGCCATCGGACTCTTTTTCTCATTAAATTCCGGACGGTGTTTCATCCAGGTGGTATCTTTCCATTTATAACTGGAAATATCTGTAATTCTGGATGCGGTTCCCGGACGAAGCTCCGCTTCATTGCCATATGGATCGGCTTTGTAAATTTCCTCACCGTGATAACCGATAATATAAAACTTATAAAGGTCACCAATCTTTGCCTCAGGTATAAAAGTCTCATAGACTCCGATTGGTCCTGTCTTCTGCATCGGGTTCTTCTGAATATCCCATTCATTAAATTCACCCACTACAGAAACAGATCTGGCATTCGGTGCCCACACCGCAAAATAGACACCTTTTTTGCGTCCCCGCATCGTAGGATGCGCTCCGAGCTTTTTATAAATGTCGTAATGGGTTCCCTGTCCGAACAGATACTGATCCAGCTCTGTAAACTGCAACTTCTCTCCCATTCAAACGTACCTCCCTTAATTGTTAATTTGTTACTTTCTGATTCTTCATCGGCATTATGCACATGATTAATGCCGATCTTTCGTATTTTTATAGACACATTATACCAATCCATATAGTTCCCGTCAATTAAAACAACAAGAAGTCTGTAAGAAAAAAATTACAGAAAACGTAAAAAAAGAGAACTTGTCCGGCAGGAACGTATCGGTACTTCCCTGCCATTCATGTCCTCTTTTGTAAGTTACTTTATTTCATATTACTCATCCGAATAATCGCCGTCATCATAACTTCCGTCATCGTAGGAGCTGTCATCTGAATATCCGTCATCGGAACTTCCATCATCAGAACTTCCATCCGATGTATCTGTACTTCCGTCAGCAGAAGTATCCGTACCATCTGTGCTTTCATCACCGGATGCATCTGTGGTATTTCCACTGTATCCTGCAACGATTCCCTTCTGCAGGGAGCTGTCCCAGAAATCAGAATAATTGGCGCCCTGTAAGGTAACTCCCTTTGCTGCTGCCAGTTCACTGACAGTCATCAGCTTATATCCTTTCTGCACGAGTTCCGGAATCATCTTGATTGCCGCCTGTACAGAAGGTTCATGAATATCATGCATCAGAATGATAGAACCATCTGTAAGGTCACCATTCATAACTGCATCATAGTCCTTGTTTACATCCAGATAACTCCAGTCCAGAGAATCCAGTGACCATGTGAAAAACGGTTTACCTACAGTAGAAATGATATCATCACTCCAGTTGCCGTAAGGTGCACGTGCCACACTTGCTTTCTGTCCACAGGCTTTTTCCAGTGCTGCGTCTGTATCGGAAAACTCTTTTGCCACAGAATCCATACTCAGATCATAAAGGTTCGGATGATCCCAGGAATGGCTGCCGATCTCACAGCCGATATCTGCCATTCGCTGTACGGTGGATTCCCAGCTTCCTACATTCTGTCCAAGCATGAAGAATGTCGCATGTGCATTGTTTTCTTCCAGACAGTCAAGAAGTTCATCCGTGTATTCTCCCGGACCATCATCAAAAGTAAATGCAATTCGTGTCTTATGCTGACTCGGATCATAAGTACCATCATCGTTGAAGTAATAATCATCAAATCCGACTTCCACCCATCCGGTCTTTATGTAACCGTTATCATCAAAGTAATATGTAGAACCGTCGATTTCCTGCATACCGCCGGCAAAATATGTACCATCTGCATTCTGATACCATTTGCCGTTCTCATCGTCATGCCATCCGGTTGTAAGCTGTGCCGCTTTCATCAGATCTCTCTGGCCTTTGACCGGCTGGCGTATCGCCACGTTTGTTTCTGTACCTGTATCTCCTGTATCTGTACTGTCTGAACTGCTGTCGGTAGCTGTGCTGTCTGTCTCTGCCTGTACCTGCTGTGGTTTCTCTGTATTTCCGCCACCGGCTCTGTTAATAACCGGAAGAATGATTCCGCGGATCACAAAGATCAGTACCAAAATAACTGCAACGACATATGCACCCTTTTTCATCATCTGCCGCCGTCTTATCTGTTGTTGTTTTTTGCGCATTCGTTCGCGCAATACCCTCTTATCCATTGACTCCACCTGCTGTATTTTCTATATCTTTTCTCTTCTTATTATCATAACGCATTTAATTCTGAAATACAATGACAGGTATTTAAATAACTCTCTTTAATTCAAGATTTTTACTTACAAGCAGTAAATCCGCCTGCTTTCCGATTCGAATAGAGCCCACATGGTCAAAAATCCCAATACTTCTGGCAGGATTTGCGGTTGCCGCCATAATCGCCTGTTCCAGTGGAATTCCAAATTCTACGGCTTTGCACATGCATCCATAAAGATTCGTCGCAGAACCGGCAAGCGTACCATCTTTCAGAACTGCTTTTCGATCCTTAACGGTTACCTCCTGTCCGCCAAGCTCGTATGTACCATTTTTCATCCCTGTCGCACGCATGGAATCGCTGATGAGAATCACACGCTCCGGTCCGAACATCCGAAATGCTGCGCGGATCGCAGACGGATGAATGTGATATCCGTCGCAGATCATTTCAACCATGCACTCCGGATCATCCATTGCCGCACCGATCAGTCCCGGTGCTCTGTGTCCAAAAGGCTGCATCGCATTGTAAAGATGCGTAACATGATGCGCACCAAGCTTCATTGCTCTTGATGCGCAGTCATAATCTGCTGCTGTATGTCCCAGTGAAATGCAGACTTCTTCGTGCATTTCCTTTATAAATTCTTCGGCGCCGTCCATATTCGGAGCAAGCGTAACAAGACGCACCAGCCCATCGGCATCCTGATTCAGTTCTCTTACAAATGCCGCATCCGGTGCTGTGATCCATTCCTCTACATGTGCACCCTTTTTGACCGGATCAAGAAACGGCCCTTCCATATTGATACCGACAACTTTAGCTCCCTCTTCTGTCTGTGCACCTTTGATTGAAGCAAAAATCTGGCGGAGCCGTTCTTTTGGAAATGTCATCGATGTCGGGCAGTAGGAAGTAATTCCGCAGCTTCTTTCGTACCGAAGAATTTTCTTAAGTCCTTCCGGATCACCATCGGAAAAATCCTCCCCCGCTGCACCATGGCTGTGAACATCCACAAGCCCCGGCAGTACAAGAAGTCCTTCTGCATCTATGATTTCTCCGTCGTCCTGATATTCTGCTTTGTCTACCAGACAATGGTCATTGACATACAGTGTCTGTTCCAGAAAGCTTCCATCCTCCTGAAAGACCTTTCCACTTTTTATAATCATTCTTCGGCCACCTCATCTGTATCATCCGCTGTATCCGTATCTTCTGCAGTATCTTCACCCTCAGCACCGTCTTCTGCTTCGACTGTATACTCAGCTCCATCTTCCAGTTCCAGATCGTAATCTTCGTTTACCGCATCCTCGGAATCACCTGCTACTTCTGTGACAGTTGCATTGTCAACAATAAATCGTTCTACGCGCAGAAGTGCCAGTGATTCATTCACTTCCTGCTCCCCATATAGCTCAATCATCTCGTCAATGCTTGCAAATCCATATTCCTCGATCAGGTCATCTTTTAAGTTCTGAGTCTCTTCATCATCAAGACTGAGTCCTTCTGCATCCATAATCCCCTGTACGATCAGATTCTGTTCTACTTTGGACTCTGCGTACTGCTGGCATTCTGATTCATAATCTTCCTCTGTCATTCCCTGAGACTCCAGGAAGTCAGACATCTCCATGCCCGCTTCCTTCACATACTCTTCATTGAGTTTCTGATAGGATTTCTTTGCTGCGTCAACATCTTCCTTCGGGTAATCTTTGACTTCGGAAGCTGCCTGTACTTCATTCCATGCGTCGCTGTAAAGCCCATAATCTGCGGTCTGCACTGCTGTTTCTTCAAGCTGTTTCTTAACTGCCTCGCGGTATTCATCTACTGTCTTATAATCGGTATTTGCGGCAACCCATTCATCTGTCAGCTCTGCCGGGCGGGTGAATTTCTGAAGTGTAACCTTAAATACAACTGCTTTTCCTGCAACAGACTCTTCATAATAATCCTCCGGGAAAGTCAGGTCCAGTTCTTTCGTCTCGCCGGTTTTCATTCCTACAATGCCATCCTCGAAACCGTCGATCATTTCTCCATCACCGATTACAAGCTCATAGTCTTCTGCAGAACCGCCGTCAAATTCCTTGCCGTCAATGGTTCCTGTAAAATTGATCGTTACTGTATCACCGTTTTCTACGGTGCCGTCTTTTACTTCGGTACCATTGTCTTCCAGATCATAATTGATCTCTGCCTGAACATCGTCATCTGTGACGCTCTGTGAAGTACGGTTAAGCTCCAGGCCTTTATACTCGCCTATCGTCACATACTTTGAAACATCTTTGACGGAAACCAGTCTGTTTCCCTCAGAAGAATCTGTCTCTTTTGTGTCTGTATCGGTGCTGTCTTCCTTCGAATCTTCACTGTCCTTTGTATCGGTTGTTTCTGTGGTCGTTTTTTCTGTATCAGATGATTTGCCGCATGCGGTCGCGGAAACCGCCATACACATAATTAACATTGCAACTACTGCTTTTTTCTTCATAATAAAACTCCTTTCATTTATCCTTACATCGGAGGTACCGGTGTCGGTCTGGAAGAATCCCATACATCAGCCACATCAAAGAGGTCACTGAGCATTTCCGGATTGTAATACATACGATATCCATCGAGATTTCTTCTTCCCTGACGCAAATACTGATCTGTGATCTGTACAAAATACTGGCTGGAATCTACATTACAGAAATAATCATATCCTGCGCTCTTGTAATACTGGAATTTCGGGTTATCTGAAGAATATCCCGACCAGTCACCGATATCGGCACCAAATGCAAAGATGACCATATCAGTGTCTCCGAGAATCGGTGCAACATAGGATTTCCATTTCTGGTCATCCGTCTTAAGGTCTTCTGCGGAACGCTCCGTTGCATTCATATGTCCCCATGTGTGGCTTGCAAATTCCCATCCTTCTGCTTTCATGGCATCAGCAACTTTCGTCGCATCTGCCACATCCTGATCATAGTCAAAATCCGGATTGTCCTCCAGGAATTTCTTCTGGTCATCCTGTAAGTTTTCGCCGGTCTTGTAAGCAATATCTGTCCTGTATCCCAGCACTCCGTTATATCCGGTCATTGCAAGGATTCCCTTGCGTCCATGATAAGAAAAATCCGGATGTTCTTTAATGAAAGTATCCAGAAGCGGTACAAGATCGTAATCACCGACTGATACGCTTCCATCTGCTTCGACATATTCATTCTTGACTTCTCCGTTTTCATCCAGAACCAGTTTCGATGCACAGCCGTCTCCGTCCATATAGTGATAATAGCTGACATCATCCTGTGACAGCACAAATGGAATCTTGCCTTCCGGCACCATAATCTTGCCGCGGCTCATCGTACCATCATCATTCACAGTTGCCATATCATGTGGACTTACCAGAACATATCCCTTGTCATACATGATCTGAATGATTTTATTGAACTCACTGACTGTCGTCATTACCTGATTATAATTTCCTGATTTTGAATCACCGTCAAAAGCTCTGCCTGTATCATCGATCAATGTATGAAAAAATACATGTGTGATCTGTTCCAGTGGATATTCCACCAGTGTGGATTTGGCAACCTGACATTTTGCTGCAAGATCCATATAATCTTTATTTGTATCAAAATCATCCTGCTGTTTCAGAAGTTTGATTGCTTCATCGTAATTGTACTGCTGGTACATCAGCATAGCCTGATCCAGCACCGAACCCTCACTCTCTGAAGTATCATCTTTCTTATCTGAATCCTTTTTGGCTGCTGAAACAGTCTGCGTAAGTCTGTTTCCGATGTCTGTCGGGAAATAACCTCCGCCTGCCAGAACAGCCGCTGTCAGAACAGCCGTCAGTATCATTGCTCTTTTTTTCATCTCATTGTTCCCCTTTACTTATCATCAGCCCATTGGTGGCACCGGTGTCGGTCTGGCAGGATCAAAGACACTTTTTGCATCAAAAAGATCCTCCAGAAGTTCCGGATTATAATACATACGGTATCCGTCTAAATTTCTTCTCCCCTGACGGAAATACCGGTCTCGAATCTGTACAAAATATTTGCTCGAGTCTACATTACAATAATAATTGTATCCCATGCTCTTCAGATATTCAAACTTATCTCCGGAATAATCTTCTGCATCTGTAAGATCCGTTCCGAACGCAAAAATAATGATATCCGTTCCACCAATCAGCGGATCCACATTATCCTTAAATTTCTGCGTATCTGCCTGCAAAGTCTCCAGTGAGATCTGTCCGATATTCTGATGGCCCCATGTATGACTTGCAAACAACCAGCCTTCTTCTTTCATTGCATCGGCAACTTTTTTGGCACCTTCCCGTTCTTTCTCAAGACTGAAATCCGGATGGCTGTCAAGCCAGTCGACCTTGTTCTGATCAAGGTCATCGGGTCTTGTTTCATAGCTCTGATCCGTACGGTAACCAAGGATACCATTGTATCCGGTGAGTGCCACAATTCCCTTTGCTCCTCTGTAGGAAAAATCCGGGTGTTTTTCAACAAAACGGTCAATCAGCGGCACCATGTCATAATCCCCGACTGAAATACTTCCGTCATCTTCGACATACTCATTACGAACCTTGCCTTCATCATCTACCACAAGTTTCGTTGCAAATCCGTCACCATCCATATAATGATAATAGCAGACATCATCCTGTGACAGCACAAATGGGATCTTGCCCGGCGGAAGAAGGATTTCTCCCGGTGTCATCGTACCATCATCATTTGCCTTAGCCATATCATAGATACTGACCATGACATAGCCTTTTTCATACATGGTCTCTGTGATCTTGTTGAATTCATCGATCGTTGTCATGACCTGATTGTAATCTGCTTCTTTATAATCACCGTCAAAGGCTTTAGACGTATCTTTGATCAGTGTATGGTAAAAAACATGCGTCACTTCTTCCAGTGGCCATGACGTGCAGGAATCTCTGTCTGATTCGTATTCTTTTACCGCATTCTGCATGTCGGTATTGCTCTCGTAATCCGACTGTTTCTTAAGAAGATCGATTGCCTGCTGGTAATCATACTGCTCGGCAAGGAGCTTCGCCTGCTCCATTGCTCCCGGTCCCTGCTGTTCTGCCGGTACTTCCTGTGAATCTTCTTTCTTCTGTGTCTCTTTCGCAGAAGATGCTGACTGTGTACTGCTGTGACGGATAAAACCAGCAATACCATTCACAGCTCCTGCTACTACCACGAGTGTAATAATACCTGTCGCCCCAAGGATCATAAGCTTTTTCCTGCGCTCCCTCTTCTGGCGTCTCAGTCTGCGCTGACGGCGTCTCTCCCTCAGCTCACGGTCTATATCCCCGGTCATATCCGTATATCCGCCCTCCCGGCCTGTATCTGTATTGTTGTTCTCTGTCTCTTTCATACTAACTCCCTGTATGGTTTATTCTGTAATTCCTAGTGTACCCGTAAAGCAGTGTATTTTATTACAGTCTGCTGATTTTTATGTATGATACATATAAGAAAATATGTTTTCATTATACCTGTTTACCTGCTGTATTTCCATATCTTTTCCTGTTCTTCATGGAATTTTCCTGAATTTGTTTGCCTTTTGTAATAAATAATGTTAGAATATATTTCGCATGACATTAGTTTGTAAATTTACATATTGAGGAGGGTATCTATGAGTACACTTACCATCGTCCTTCTTGTAATCCTGATCATCCTGATCGGTGCTCTGATTGCTCTTTATTTCTTTGGAAAGAAAGCTCAGAAGAAACAAGAAGAACAGCAGGCTCAGATTGAAGCAGCAAAACAGACCGTAACTATGCTGATTATCGATAAGAAACGGCTTCCATTAAAAGAATCCGGTCTTCCGCAGATGGTGATCGATCAGGCTCCGAAGCTTATGCGTCGTTCCAAACTTCCGATCGTTAAAGCAAAAGTCGGACCAAAGATCTCCGTACTGATCGCAGACGAAAAAGTTTTTGATCTGATTCCGGTTAAGAAAGAAGTCAAAGCAGAAGTCAGCGGTTTATACATCGTTGGTGTAAAAGGAATCCGTGGTTCCCTTGAGACTCCGGCTCCTAAGAAAAAAGGATTCTTCGCCAGATTACGTAATAAATAATTTTATACGGATCATAAAGCAAACACCCGAAGGTTTATCCCTCCGGGTGTTCATTTTTGTAATGATATATCTGTTCTTCAATTTTCATAAAAAGAAAAATCTCCAAGATCTTTGGACTGTGCCTGTACCGTCAGGTAACAATCTGCCACATGCTCTTCATTCATATCCAGTGCATAATCCACTTTCATCTGAATGCAGTCTTCATCCTCCATGATTTCAAGTCCTGTTGCGGCAATTCCCATCTGAAGTGTTCCAAACGGTGTCGAATAAAGAGTCATGTTTTTCTTTCCCTGCTCAAACACCATATGTACATTTACCTGTCCCTGTTTGCGCACCTCTACGCCCTGAGGAGACAGCTTAATGTAATTGACTGTCGGCTGTGCCGTATCATCCATCATTTCTTCATACCGAAGATAGTGGCTTCCATTTCGATAATAATACTGTCCGGGAACAACAATCTCAATTGGTTCCTGCTCATCCTCCGTATCCATCATCTGAAGTCCCCGTACACGAATAAGTACATCTTTTTTCATTTGTTTCTCCTAATATTTCTCAATGTCGATTTTGCGTGTCATGGTTACATCATAAGGCAGAATGGAATTGGCAAATTCCTTGAATTCATCTGCAAGATCGCTGACATAAAAGCGATACGGAAACTCTGCCTGCTGCTCTCCTGTACTCAAAAGATCCATTTTCGTCAGAAGACTCTTTAATTCCAGTGCCGTCTCATATGCCGGATTGACCAGACGAACTTTCTCGCCCATCACTTCCTGAATCGTTGAACGGATCAACGGATAATGTGTACATCCGAGAATCAGGGTATCTACCTGTTCATCTTTCAGCTCCTGCAGATAGCGGGATGCAACCTCGACCGTAACCGGATCATGCAGCCATCCTTCTTCTACCAGCGGTACAAAAAGCGGACAAGCCTTCCCGATCACCGTAATCTCCGGATCCAGCCGTTTCAGGTAAGATTCGTGGATGCCACTTCCAACCGTACCCACGGTACCGATCACCCCGACTCTTTTGTTTTTGGTTTCTTCTGCTGCCACACGGGCACCTGCTTCGATCACACCAAGCACCGGTATATCAAGCTTATCCTGTACGGCCTCCAGAGCAAACGCACTCGCGGTATTACAGGCAATCACGATTGCCTTGACATTCTGCTCTCTCAGAAAATGTACGATCTGACTGGAATAGCGGATGACGGTATCTTTTGATTTGCTTCCATATGGAACCCTTGCGGTATCTCCGAAATATACGATTTTTTCCGAAGGAAGATTTCGCATGATCTCACGTGCTACGGTCAGCCCGCCCACGCCGGAATCAAACACACCGACAGGCGCATTCTTATCTATCATATATGTATCTCCATTTCTTAAATAATATAGCCCGGAAAGCCCTGTGACCATCCGGACTATTTATCATCTTACCACCTCTCAAAGGCTTTAGCAAGCCAGAAGGAAATCTTTGGCTTCTGATCTGTCTGTGAAAAGCAAAACTGTGGGTACAGACTTCCCCACCATGCCATTACTCCGTGGGTATGCTGTCCCGGAACACTGCCGCCAAGAAGCGCAAGCGCAAGCATCCCGGCAAGAATTGAAGCTTGTACCCTGTGTTTTCTGTTTTTGAGAATATCTCTTATTCTTGCCTTCTCTGTTTTCCATATATCTATTTTTCCATTCTGCTGCAGCCACTCTTTCATATCAGATGCCTCCTGTATATACGTCTTTTCGACGTGACTATATTCGGAGTATTGACCATTTCCGGTATTTTATTCCAGAAACACTTCCAGTTCTCCGTCAACAAGCGTGATTTGGGGAAGAGAAAGCAGCGTTCCGTCCTGATACCACTGATGATACACCTGCCGCAGTGTCACTCCTTCTTTTTGCTGTGCCGGAACCCGGTTTTCGAGAAGTCCGGTCAGATAATCTCCGATGGAAGCACCGCCACTGTCCCATTTTAACACAGCCTCCGGATCTTCAGTTCTGAAAAGATAAATATTCTCTCCTGCCAGCGGTTCCATTTTCAGGTAGTTCAAAAACATTTCCCATCTGCCGCTTTCCATCAGCTCATTTCCCATGATAATAACCTCGAGATGTCCGATATCAAGATATCGATTCTGGCTTCTGTCATAAAGCTTCTGAATTGCTGCAAAATCGTTCCCCTTCAATGTTAGCACAGAATGGTCTGTATTTTCTTCCTGTTTTCCCTGTCCGGTTGCCTCCGGCAGATCCGGCATTCCGTATGAAACAATGAACTCATCTCCCGAAACATCGATGCCAAGTGCCAGCGGATACATTCTCTTTTCCGGTTCGATTCCCGCACAGCCTGCACAGGTCAGCGCAAGCACCAGAAAAACACATCCGGCCGCGGCTGCTTTTTTTATCTGTTTCTGCCTGCCGCGTAAGAACAGATACAGCAATATGATAAGAAGTCCCGGCACAAAAATTCGCGCCAGATATTTTTCAAACAGATCTGCCACTGTCATGCCATCTGCCTCAAAAACCGACACCACATATACCACCACCGGAAGCCAGAATTTCCCTGTCCCGATGTGCGCCGATGTCAGTATCCGTTCACCATAATAAAAAACACTGCCGATTGCAAACAAAAGACCGTAAAGTAAAAATCCCATCCACAGCACATCAAACCTCGCCAGAACATTTCCCGGCAGATCTGCCCCTGCCAGCAGAGAAAGAACCGGCCATGTTTCAGACTGCACTCTCCGCCATCCCAGCACAGCCGGAAGCAGTATCAGTACACAGATCATAACACCGCTGACTGTCAGGATTCCCCATATCACAGTTTTTCCCGCACTGCCTCGCTTTTCAACGTCTTTCATCACAAACGGAAGCAGGCTGATTCCCGAAAAAAAACACAGATAACGATATCCGGATTGAATACTTGTCTGTACGGAAAACGCTTCCTCCCGAAACAGTTCTGTGATATATTCTGCCTTTCCCTGTCCCGCACACAGTACAAGCAAAAGCAGGATAGCCCCAAGAAAAATTCCTCCTGTGACTTCTGCCATCCTGCCTCTTTTCTGCAGCCCTTTTTCCATACCACAGGCACAGACAAATACTGCAAATAACAGCAGCCATTTCTCAGAGATTCCAAAGATCAGCCATACAGGAATGATCCGACCAATCAGATTCAAAAGATACGCACCTGCCATCACAAGATAAATAAGAAAAAAGCCTCCGAAGATCACCGCCCCGCACCTGCCAAAGGAACGGATCATATCTGCATATCCATACGTACTTCGCAGATAAAAGAAAGAATACAACAGGAGAAAAATGACTGCCAGAATGATTCCCGCCACGCCGGACAATCCCAACAGTCCGCCTTTCCCGTTCAGGCAGAGCAGAAAAGGCGCAAGAAATGTCAGCAGGATCTGCCGATATAACTGCCGGTGTGAAATCCGATTATTTTCTGCGTACTTCATTTTGCGCCTCCTTTTCTGTCGCCGCATCTGTTGTCTGCCCTTTACGTTTCAGTCGCAGACTCTGCTCTTTTCTGGCATATACCGGACGATACTTCCGCCTCTTAAACGGAATGCGCCAGATGCCGTCCCCTACCCGGCTTACCGGATGTTTTCTGACAAAGGGAACAAGATACGGCACACCAAAACTCAAAAGTCCGGACAGATGTGAGATCAGCAGGTACAATCCCAGTACGATACCATAGATTCCAAGATATCCACCCAGAAACAAAAATCCATATTTCATAAGCCGGAATGCCGATGCAAATTCCTCATCCGGAATCACCATAGAGCCTAATGCTGTCAGCGCCACGATCATCACGACAATGGGGCTTACAAGATTTGCACTCACTGCCGCATCTCCGATGATCAGACCTCCCACGATCCCAATCGCATTCCCAAGTGTGCCTGGTACACGCACCCCGGCTTCTCTGATCAGTTCAAAAGCAAGCTCCAGCAGGATCAGCTCCGTCACGCTTGTAAACGGTACCCCTTCTCTTGCCTCTGCAAAGGAAAGAAGCAGATTCGCCGGAAGGATCTGTGTATGAAAACGGATCACTGCCAGATAAAGTCCCGGCAGAAGCATTGCCGTCAGAAGTGCCAGATAGCGCAGAATCCTTAAGAAGGATGCCATCTCGAAATGGTGATACCAGTCCTCGCTGCTTTCCATAAAGCCGCTGAATGAGCCGGGCAAAATCAGTGCAGACGGAGAATTGTCACAGAGCAGCACAACCTTTCCGTTCAGAAGTTCCAGCGCTGCACGGTCCGGCCGCTCCGTAGCCTGATACTGTGGAAACGGAGAATACCACGATTCTTCCGTAAGCTGTTCAAGCATACCGCTGTCGAGAACGCCGTCAATTTCATATTCCTCGATACGCTCCTTTATCTGCTCCAGAAGTTCCTCACGCACCAGATCATCTATATACAGAATCTGCAGCACCGTATTGGAGCGCACACCCATCTGATATTCTTCTACTTTCATTCTGGTATCACGCAGTCTTTTTCTCACAAGCGCGGAATTTGTTTTTACCGAATCCGAAAATCCCTCTCTGGAACCACGGAGCACTTTTTCCGACTCAGCTTCCGATACCCCCATATTCGGATATCCCCTGCTCGAAATCTTCATTGCCCTGTCATAACCGTCAATGAAAAAAACTGCATTTCCGGAAAGGATCGCACCAAAAACTTCGTTCATATCATTCAGTTTCTGTACATCGGCAATTCCAAGACTGTTATTCTGCATAAACTCCGGAATTTTTTCCGGTGGAACCTCCCAGAAATGATTGATCATCTTTCCAATGGCTGAATCATCCAGCATCATATTGGAAACTGCCACCTCTATATAGACCATCAGGCAGTCTGCTTTACGTTCTTCTCCGAGGCGCATCGGACGAATCAGAATGTCCGCACAATTTTCACAGCGTTCTTGTATATAACGTTCATTCTCACGAATATCTGCCGAAATTTTTTTCATGTTTTCTTTTACATCTGTCATGGTTTCCTCCACAGATTAGCGGACACTCCGCCGGTGCCTCCCTGATCTGCAAAAAAAGAGAGAGACACATCACATGCATCTCTCTTAGAATAACCATATTTTGCTTTTTTATTTACGTATCTGACGATTCTGTGTCTCCTCGCGGATCGAGCGGATGATCGCCTCTCTCTGATTCTCAATATGCTGATAGGAAATTTCCTGCGCTCTCTTTACATCACGGTTCTTGATTGCCTCATAAATCTCTTTATGCTCTTTGACCAGAAGATTTCTCGTCTCCTCATCTTTCAGATATTCCACACGGTATCTGTAGATCTGCTCACGCAGGTTGTTCAGCACCTGATTCAGTCTGCGGTTATCTGAAGATTTGTAAATCACTTCATGGAAAGCCACGTCAGCTTCTGCAAGTTTTACGAGATTGCCTTCTGCCATCGTTGCCTCAAAATTCTTTGCCGCATTCCAGAGCTCTTCAAGCTGCTCTTCGGTCATCCGCGTGCACGCATTTTCAATAGAAAGATTCTCAAGTGCAATACGCACTTCCAGTACATCGTTCAGATCCTTCTCCGTGATATTGGCAACCTGTGCACCTCTCCGGGGAATCATCACGACAAGTCCTTCCAGTTCCAGCTTACGCATCGCCTCACGTACCGGAGTCCTGCTGACACCGAGACGCTCTGCAAGCGCGATTTCCATCAGTCTTTCTCCCGGCTTGAGTTCCCCTTTCAAAATTGCCTTGCGGAGTGTGTTAAACACAACATCCCGAAGCGGCAGATATTCGTTCATATCTACAGAAAAATCATTCATCATAGGTATCTTCCCCTTTCCTGCACACATCCTGAGCTATGCATGATCTTTTCGGTTGTAAATCTGTGTTGCAAATACTGTTTTTGCCAGATGGCTCTGTTTTAAAACTTCTGCTGCCTTACGCATCTTCGCCCTGTCATCAAAAATTCCGAATACGGTCGGTCCGCTTCCGCTCATCATTGCTTTCAGTGCACCGTTTGCTTCCATGAGATCTTTGATCTCCTGAATTACCGGATACTGGCGGATGATTCCCGGCTCAAATACATTTTCCATCTTAGATGTCAGGCTGTAAATATCCTGATTCTCAATATCCCGAAACATTCCGTCAATATCCGGATGCTTCTGAATGCTGTCCAGATTCAGATTCTCATATGCCAGCTTCGTCGAAACATTGATTCCCGGTTTGCCGACAAGTACATAACAGCGTGGAAGTCCCGGAAGACTCGTAAGCTTTTCTCCGATTCCTTCTGCAAGTGCAGTTCCTCTCATTACACAATAAGGAACATCCGCGCCCACCTGTACGGCACGCTTCATCAGCTCTTCCTCGCTGAGTCCCAGACGGAACAGACGGTTCACTCCGACAAAAGCAGCCGCCGCATCCGAACTGCCGCCCGCCATACCAGCTGCGACCGGAATGGATTTCGTCAGTTTCATGGAAAGCCCTTCTTTAACGTCAAACTCATCCATAAGAAGTTTGGCTGCCTTATATACCAGATTCCTTTCATCAGAAGGAACATAAGGAAGATTTGTAGACAACACAATTCCCGGTTCTGATTTCTTACGGATATCCAAAAGATCATACATCTGGATCGTCTGCATGATCATCCGTACTTCGTGATATCCGTCCTCACGCTTGCGGAGTACATCGAGTCCGAGATTGATTTTTGCCATAGCTCGTAAACGCATAAACACACCTCTGTCCTTTGTATTTTTCGTTCTTTTTGTACTTTGTATACAATCTATTTGTTTTATTTTATCCGATTTTTTTGTTAATTTCAAGTATCATTCTTCGACTTTTTTTACCAGCAGAAGCGGCGTTCCCGAGGAAATTTCTTCGTTTTCCAGCTCATTCATGCTGCAGATTTCTTCCGTGGTCGTATAAAAGCGTTTTGCAATGTCCCAGAGCGTATCTTCCGGCTGAACGATATACACGGTAATTCCAGGCATACTGCGGATTTTTTCCTGAGCAAGTGGCTGTTCTTCCATCTTATCAAGAATAAATTCTTCACTGCACTGTATCACCAGCACATTGACACCGATCGTTGCACGGATCTCAAGCTCGTTGCTGTCTGCCATGGTCGTTGACAACTGTTCCAGTTCTGTATGCAGATAATAGACACTGTCCTTTGATATTCCCTGCGCCTCCACGGTATGACTGAACGGAATGACAGTCTCGGCAGAATAAAACGGCATATCATCATTTCCCACAATATACAGGACCTTCAGACGCAGAATCCCGTCCACCTGAATCCCGTCGCTGACGATCTGGGTCTTGTCGACTTTGACTTCTCCCTGACTGTGGCAGATCTGCAGAATTTTCCCCTGTGTTTCATGAATCGTCACACGGTCCGACAGACGGCATCGTGAGAAATTCCGGATCAGCAGACTTTCCAGCATTTCCGGTCTGCCTTTTGGCTGATACTGACGAAACGGAGTGTAAGCATCCATGATCACATCATGGTCTTCCTCCCGGTAAAGCTTCATATCCAGTTCCAGAACAACATCTGCCTGCAGTTTACGCTCCTCTCCGTCGGCATCCGGTTTGACTTCCAGAGACTGACAGATCACTGACGCTTCCAGATTCGGGATCATCTCCGAAGTACAGCCGGTGCATTCCACTTCCCCGTTAAATGGAATCGTGTGTTCCAGCCACTGCAGGGTACTTCCTTCATCCCCACCTGTATAAAGAACAAAAATAAACAATTCTCCTTTTGCCTTCACTTTTTGTTCTTCCGGACGCAGATCCAGTCCACGTACTTCGATGGTATACCACAGAAGTTCCGCAATATCCGGTTTGTTTGAAACCAGTTCAATTTCTTCCTTCAGCCGAAGAGTATCTTTTTTATGTACTGCAAGACTGAGAAGACACATCTGTTTTTTCTTAACAGAGATATTTTCATCATCCGCCGCCACCGGCAGACGGATTCCCGTCAGTTCATCCACCGATGCATAAAACGTGATCACGGCACGGATATTCAGCTTCCGCGAATGAATGATGTGGATGCTCAGATCTTCGATCTCCCACTTCAGACAAAGCTTATCTCCATTTACGATTCCGTCAAGGTTCAGCGTCTCCTCAACCGGCAGGCCTGCCGAAAGACTGTAAACTCTCCCGTCCTCTTCCCCCACATACAGAACATCTGCCTGCAGTTTTCCTTTGACAAAAGCATGCCCGTCATTCAGGCGCACTTCTTCTACAGTCACCTCACCTTTATTCTGTATCATTCGTCCAATATCCGGTTTCACATCCGGTACATTATAATCCATGTCCAGCGTTACCTGACTGGTTGCCCTGCTCTTTGTTCGAAGTACCTGAATATCCTCTTTCCTGAATTCCACTTTTATGTCCTCCAATCTCACCGAAACTGAACCGGGACATCCCGGTACTCTGTTTTCACAACGATATATGGATAAGAAGGTTCACCGCCCTGCACTTCCTCCGTGGGGCCGATCAGTTTTGTTTCAAAAAAAACAGCGTTTACAGATGCCGACAGATCCGTCACCTGAATGCTGTATCCTCCGCTCATCTGCCTTCCGTATCCCTTTATCAGATAAAGGTCTTCGCCCTTCTGGTATGCCATCTGGAATTCTTTTTCCTTTTTTTCTTCGATCAGCTTCGCGGCTTGCTCCGGAATCTGCGAATGATCCATAACCGTATATTTAAGCGGAGTTCTCTCACCCTCTTCGATCCGTACCAGTTTACATCCGCCAAGCATCAGTAAAAGCATCAAAAGCAACAGAAATGCGGCAGTTTTTTTCATAAACAGCTTTCCATTTCCCGGCATCTCATTTCTTCAGTATGTATTCTATGCAGGGGACAAAAGATTTATTGCAAGTATTTCCAAAATCACTTATACTTGTACCAGAGTCCCGTTTTTCGGGATTGCTTTTATCTTAGTTTTTATTTCAATTTAACAGAAAGAGGACTTTATTATGATTCGTCTTATCATTGTTGCGATCACAGTCATCGGATTTCTGATTCTTTCCATTCCGGTCCTGTTCATCGAATGGATCATCGGCAAATTTTCACCGCGCACGAAAGAGATCAGTTCTTTACGCCTCATACAGGGAGTATTCAAACTGATTTTGTGGGAAGCCGGCACAAAGGTGACGATCATCGGTGAGGAAAATGTCCCGAAGGATACACCGGTGCTTTACATCGGAAACCATCGAAGCTACTTTGACATCGTGCTCAGCTACAGCCGCTGTCCGCTCCGCACCGGTTACATTGCAAAAAAAGAAATGGAACGCTACCCGCTTCTTTCCAACTGGATGCGCTATCTGCATTGCCTGTTCCTCGACCGAAAAGATATCAGGCAGGGACTGAAGACTATCCTGACCGCGATTGAAAAAGTAAAATCCGGCATTTCCATCTGTATCTTCCCGGAAGGTACAAGAAACACAAATGCAGATGAACTGGAGCTTCTTCCATTTCATGAAGGAAGTTTCAAAATTGCCAGCAAATCCGGATGTGCGATCATTCCGATGGCAATGAACAACACCGCCGAGATCTTTGAAGCGCATATGCCAAAGATTAAATCAACTCATGTCGTTTTGGAATACGGCAAACCAATCTACGTAAAAGAGCTTTCCAGAGAAGACCAGAAACATCTCGGTGTATACACACAGAATGTGATCCATGAGATGCTTCAAAAAAACAAAGAACTCGTTTAAAACCAAAACTGCTGCGTCATAGAAAAACAAGTCTATGCTGCAGCAGTTTTTTATTTCAGTAAATTCTTCCGATATTCTCTGGGACTGCATCCTTTCACTTTGGCAAATACTTTTGAATAGTAGTTTGAATCAGAAAAGCCGACCTTTCCTGCAATCTCGCTGATCGTCCCTTCTGAACTTAAGTACTCAAGACTTCGTTCAATCCGATAATCCTGCAGAAAAGAAAAAAGTGTTGTATTCATATGCCGTTTAAACAGTCTGGTGCATTCACTTTCGCAGAGATGTATATGCTCGGAAATTTCAGCAAGTGTAATATGGTTCATATAATTTTGCTCCACATAAGCAATGATCTTTCGAATCCGGTCATATTCGGTGAGATCAGAAGCTGCCGTCACCGGATGGTGCGGAAGGTGCCCGACAAGCAGACGCCACAGGGTCTGCATCCGTATCGAAATATCCAGTTCATAAAAGTCCGGCCTTTTTTTGTCAAGATCGATAACTTCCAGCATCTGCTCACGAAAAACTGTATGCCAGCTTTCTGAATAATCAATATGTATGGCGCAGGCAGACAGATTCTGAATCACAGGTGTGACGTATTTTGTACAGATAGTACTTCGGAAAAAGCCGTAGATCAACTTTGGATCAAATGTGATCGGTATGTAGGAGCAGTCCTCCTGATTTTCCATCTCACCGGTATGCAGGGCATTGGCATTACAAAAAATGATGTCTCCTTCTTTCAGATGAAATGAACGGTTATTTACACGGTAATGCATGGAACCTTTCTTTACATAGGTAATTTCTATCTCTGGATGGTAGTGCCACATAAAAGAATTAGACTCATATTCTGAAAGCCGTTGATAACTGACAAGAAACGGAAAATAATCACTGCCATGTTTTTTTAATTCTTTCTGAAACTGGTTGGTGATGATCTGCATAGGTAATCAATCTCCTCTGTAATAGGTGAACTACTCGGCAACTAAGTTACCAGAGCATCTGAAATCTGGCGGGATACCGCCTTTTTTTCAGGGTGCGTCCATGACACCAATACTGCTTGCCTTTCAGCTATGCAGCTACTTTTATTATTTCTGGATTTTTTAGTCCTGTTACGGACAGTTCCTTCTGTTTTCCGGATACGGAAAGATATTTCCGCAGGATATTAAACGCGCCTACTGCATCTGCGTTAAATCTTGCTCCGTCAGTTATATACATACCCCGCGCTTTTCGGTTTGATGCTTCTGCATATCTTTTTGATACTTCCGGTGATAGCGGACTGCACTGGCTGGTATAGCTTTCTTCCTGTTTGATCAATTGGATCCCATATAGTTTCAGTTTATATTCCAGCATAATATATAACCTGTTATATGGCAGTCCGTGAAACTTCTGGTTGGTCTTATGCCCCATATCTTTTTCTTTGCGGATATTTCGGATGTCTCCCACAACCACACAGCGGATATCTTCTTTTCTGCAGTATTCTGCGATCCATCTGGTCACTTTGTGCAGATAATCCTTTACTGCATTCTGCTTTTTCCTGTAAAGTCTCTGGATATGATTCGATGATTTTGGATATTTTATTCCTAGTTCCGATTGCTGTGCATACCATGCTGACTGCACTCTGGCGATCTCTTTATGAAAGTATCTTTCCAGAGAAAGATATTTTCTTCCCAGAATAAAAGCCCGGCCATTTCCAGAATCATAGCAGGTCATCAGATTATGAAGTCCCAGATCAATAGATAAATAATGTCCATTCTGAGAAAGCTGTTCCGGCTCTTCAATCTCATAGATAACGATAAGGTCACATGCTCCATTTTCCGGTGGATAGATCCGCAGCTGTTTTATATGATCCATGTCCCTGAAAATCTTATTTTCAAGATATAGAAATTTTTCATGGATCCCGTATGTTTCTTCCATGTAGCTTTTCAGATCCTTTGGCAGAGACAGCCTCAGCTGGTCGGAACCTTTCTCATGCCGGATCCCCATCTGCATGTATGTGACCGGTATATTTCCCTGTTTAAAACGGGGCGGATTTGGATCTTTGATCCCTCCGGTCTTTTTCAGGACATAAAAGGATTTCCATGCTTTGTCCAGCTGCTTACAGGTTTCCTGCGCTGTCTGCGACGGAAGCTGTTTATACCACAGGTTCCCTTTATGTGCTTTTTTCTGATAATACCAGTCAGGATACTTTTCCAGTCCCAGTTCTTTATAATGACGCCGTTCGTA
>CAKROE010000018.1 GCA_934371915.1 uncultured Blautia sp.
CGAAGCTTATGAGTTCCCGATGATGGTTAAATCTTTCCAGTCCACATACTGGGATGCAGCTCAGGAAGGTATGAAGATGGCTGCTGAAGAACTTGGTGTTACTTATACAGCACAGGGACCGAACAGTGAGTCCGATATCGCTGACCAGGTTAACATGGTTAACACAGCAATCGCTTCCAACCCGGCTGGATTAGGTCTGGCAGCTTGTGATACATCTTCTGTACTTGACGCTCTTCAGGATTGCGTTGACAAAGGAATCCCGGTTGTAACATTTGATACAGGTATCGCAGATGCTCCGGAAGGATCTATCGCTTGCGAAGTTTGTACAGACAACGCACAGGCTGGTTCCGTAGCAGCAGAAAATATGTATAATGCAATCAAAGATGTTGTAGCTAACGCTGATGGACAGGTTGTTATCGGTGAAGTTAACCAGGATGCTACAGCTCAGAACATTCAGCAGCGTGGTGGCGGATTCATCGACAAAATGATCGAACTGCTTCAGGCTGATGGCAAAACAGTAGCAGTTGCAGGTAACGAATTCTATGTAAACGCAGCTAAAGGTGCTGATGCAACAGAAGCTGACGCAGATGTTGTTATCCAGGTAGCTGTTCCGGCACAGACAACTGTAGAGCTTTGCTCCAATGAAGCTCAGGCTATCCTTTCCAAAGAAAACTGCATCGCTATCTTCGGTTCCAACCAGACAGCAGCAGAAGGTGTTCTTGCAGCTAACGCAAACCTGAACGTTCTTGGTTCTGATGCAGCTAACGGCGACGTTATCGGTGTTGGTTTCGATGCTGGTTCTATCATCAAAGCAGCAGTTCAGGATGGAACATTCCTTGGTGCAGTTACACAGTCTCCTCTGATGATGGGCTACTATGCAATCTACGCTCTGACAGCA
The DNA here is from genome assembly GCA_934371915.1 of uncultured Blautia sp. Classification (GTDB taxonomy): domain Bacteria; phylum Bacillota; class Clostridia; order Lachnospirales; family Lachnospiraceae; genus Blautia_A. The sequence goes on from CAKROE010000018.1 coordinate 899, forward strand.
GCAGCTAACGGACAGGAACTTGAAGATGTTCCTACAGATGGTTACTGGTATGATTCCACAAACATGGACGACGAGACAATCGCTCCAAACCTGTACGACTAATTTATAAAAATAATATAAGTTTTTAGTAACGGGTGAAAACCCCCAGGGCAGTGCCCTGGGGGTTTTCCTATGGAGAGTTTGCCTGACGGCAAACTTTTTATACCAGAATGAAATGCAACTCGATGGCGAAACACGCCATCTCGTTGTATGGCGTCTGCCATATGCCTACAAGAGTAAATACTTACTTACGTGCAAGCACGACGTCAGTATTTATTCTTGCAGGCGCATTTCATTCTGGTGCAGCAAATAAAGACACTTTTTTTCACAAACAAGGTTCTTAACATCTGTATTTTTTTAGGATAATATGTTATTATCAAATATGAAAGAACCCGTTTTGTTACAGCGTTTTGCACAAAGCAGACGACTGTACATATCTTACATATTCAGGAGGATTTTACAATGGCAACTTATTATGCAGCAGTAGATATGGGTGCATCCAGCGGACGTCTGATCCTTGGCCATATGGAAAACGGAAAGATCGAACTCGAAGAAATTCATCGTTTTGAAAACGGAATGGTTAAGAAAGACGGCGAGCTCTGTTGGGAGTTTGACCGTATCTTCAAAGAAATCGTAACAGGTCTTAAGAAATGCAAAGAGATCGGCAAGATCCCGGTAAGCATGGGCGTAGATACCTGGGGTGTTGACTTTGTCCTTCTCGACAAAGACGAAAAAGTAATCGGAAATACAGTTGGATATCGTGACCACCGTACAGACGGTATGGACGAAGAAGTTTACAAGACAATCTCTCTCGAAGAACTGTATGCAAGAACCGGTATCCAGAAAGCCATCTTCAATACTGTATATCAGTTAATGGCAGTTAAGAAAAAACATCCGGAATATCTTGAGCAGGCTGAAGCACTGCTTCATGTACCGGATTACTTCCACTATCTGCTGACAGGCCAGAAGACATGCGAATACACAGAAGCTACTACCGGTCAGCTTGTAAATGCAGAAACAAAAGACTGGGATTATGAAATCATCGACAGACTCGGATATCCGAGAAGAATTTTCCAGAAACTGATCATGCCTGGAACAAGCATCGGACATCTTACAGAAGAACTTCAGAAAGAAGTTGGATTTGATGTAGAAGTAGTTGCACCGGCAACTCACGACACAGGATCTGCCGTACTTGCAGTACCGGCAAATGACGATGACTTTATCTACATCAGCTCCGGTACATGGTCTCTGATGGGTATCGAAAGAAAGACTCCGGACTGCTCACCGAAGAGCTGTGAACTGAACTTCACAAACGAAGGTGGATATGCAGGACGTTTCCGTTACCTCAAGAACATCATGGGTCTCTGGATGATCCAGTCTGTACGTCATGAAGTAAATGACAAATACAGTTTTGCAGAGATCTGCGCAATGGCAGAAGAAGCAAAGGATTTCCCGTCCAGAGTAGATGCAAATGACGAGTGCTTCCTTTCTCCTGACAATATGACAGAAGAAGTCAAAGACTACTGCCGCAGAACAGGACAGAAAGTTCCGGAAACAATGGGTGAGATCGCAACTGTTATCTACACCAGTCTTGCAGAATGCTATGCAAAGACAGCAAAAGAACTGGAAGAAAGCACAGGAAGAACATATAGCCGTATTCATGTAGTAGGCGGTGGTTCCAACGCAGGATACCTCAACGAACTGACAGCAAAAGCAACAGGCAAAGAAGTTCATGCAGGTCCTGGCGAAGCAACTGCAATCGGTAACATTACCGCACAGATGCTTAAAGCCGGAGAGTTTAAATCCATCGAGGAAGCTCGTACAACAATCCACGAGTCCTTTGGAATTAAAATCTATAAATAAGCAAACCAATATTTTATTTAACAATCAATAGGAGGTTTTACTATGTTAGTAAACACAAAAGCAAAAGTCGGTGTATTCTCTATTGCTTTAGGCGCATACCTGCCTCAGTTCCCGTCACTGGTACCTGAGTTTGAAGCACAGTATGAAGCTTTCAAAAAAACAATTCCGGATACAGTAGAAATCATTGACGGAGGAATGGTTACAACAAAAGAGCAGTCAATGGAAGCCGGAGATAAATTCCGTGCAGCAGACGTTGACCTTGTATTCCTTCAGATGCTGACTTATGCGACATCTTACAATATGCTTCCTGCAATCCGCGACCTGGATGTACCGGTTGTTCTGGTAAACGTTCAGAAACTGAAAGCACTGGATTATGATCACACAGATATCGCTGCATGGCTTGGCGAAGGTTATGCTTGTGGTGCTGTCGGCGAAGCTGTTGCCGATCTTGAGAGAGCAGGCAAGAGACATGCTGTTATCACCGGTGTTGTAGAAGGCGGAGATCCGGCTGTTCAGGCAGAGATCGAAGACTGGTGTAAAGCAGCTCAGGTAAGAAGAAGATTCCGTGATACTAACATTGCTCAGATCGGAAGACCATATCCGGGTATGATGGATCTTTACATTGATGAGACAAACCTGTACAACAGAATGTTCCTGTACACCAAACAGTTTGACTGGGAAAAAATGTGGGCAATCGCTGATGATATTACAGATGAAGAAGCAATCCGTGCAAAAGCACAGGATATTCTTGATACTTTCGACATCGAAGGCGGCGGCACAATCGAAAAAGTATGGGATATGGCAAAATACGTTGTTGCATTCGAGAAATGGGTAAAAGACGAGCATCTTAGCATGGTTGCTTCCCATTACGACGGATTTGCACAGGGTAAAGCAGGTGTCCTTGACAGTATGCTGATCCCGGCATTCTCCATGCTGATCAAACAGGGTACAGCATGCGCCGTTGAAGGTGATATGAAAGTTGCTATGGCAATGAGTATCCTCAAGACAATTTCCGGTACAGGCCAGCTTTCTGAAATGTACTCCATCGACTTCAATGATGATATCTGCATCATCGGACATTCCGGAAGTGGAGATGCTGATATTTCCGATAAGAAACCTACCATGAAGATCGTTCCGGTATTCCACGGCAAAACAGGCGGCGGATACCTGACACAGTTCTATCCATATACAGGCCCGGTTACCTATCTTGCAATTACACAGGATGGCGACGGACACTTTAAATTTGTTGTTGCAGAAGGTGTAAACGAAGAGGGACCGATCCTTTCCTTCGGTGATACCAACATGAGAACTCGTTTCACATGTGGTGCAAGAGAATTCGTAAATCGCTGGAGCGAAGCTGGCCCGACACATCATATGGCAGCTGCAACAGGAAGACATATCGACACAATTCTGAAGGTTGCCAAGATCTTCAACATACCGGTTGATATCGTTACAAGATAAGATTTGCCTACCATTTTATTACACATATTCATATTCAAAAAGGAGATCGCTTTTTAAGCGGTCTCCTTTTTTGCAGGTATTCGTATTTCGACTTCTGTGCCACGGCCGGGTTCACTGGAATAAGTAAGTCCGTAGTCTGATCCGTATAGAATCTGCAGACGGCGGTGTGTATTGTAAATTGCAATGTTTGTACCTCCGGAAGTACTGTTTCCGTTTCCGGAGAGAATTGTCGGAAGAATTTCCGGAGAAATTCCCACGCCATCATCTGAAATGAGAAGAACAATGTCATTGTCTTCCATCCAGCCGGTGAGGACAATGGTACCTGATTTATCATCTGTTTCAAGAATACCGTGAAGAACGGAGTTTTCAACAATCGGCTGCAGTGTCAGCTTCGGAATGCTGTATTCCAGAAGTTCATCCGGAATATCTGAAATAAAAGAAATACTGTCATGGTAACGCATGTTCTGAATCTGAAGATAGATTGAAACATGTTCCGCTTCTTTGGAGATGGTACTCATACTCTGTTTACGGCTGAGCGTCAGCTTATAAAAACGTGACAGGCTCTGCACGGCATTGGAAACTTCGTCGGTGCGCCCCTGCTGGGCAAGCCAGTTGATCATATCCATTGTATTGTAGAGAAAATGAGGATTGATCTGTGCCTGCAGAGAATGAAACTCTGCAATACGAAGCTCCTCGGCAGCTTTTGCCTGTTCTTCCATCAGCTGATCCATTTTTCGTGTCATATAGTTGTATGTATCGATCAGATCACCGATTTCGTCATGATAGACGGGACTTGCCATTGGACTTAAGGTACCTTTTCGAACCTTGCTCATCTGATGGATGACGGAAGAAATACGGTTTGTGATCGAGCGTGACATAAAATGTGCCAGAAACAAAGCCAGGACCAGGAAAGCAAAATACATAAGTACATACTGGACCATGATTCCGTTACTCTGCGCGATCAGCGGACCGGACGGAAGAACTGTCACCATAAACCATCCGGGCTGTTTGATATTATAAAATCCGGCATAAACCTTTGTATCCAGAATATAACGCTCGATAAAATTGTTGGAAGACATAAAAGAGTCTTCGATTGTCTCGTAATTCAGCAGATAAATTCCGGAAAGGGATTCATCAGAAGAAGCAACCACCGCATTTCGTTCATTGATGATATAGGAAACACTTCCATCAATCGGGAGGTTGTCTTTCAGCATATTGCGCAGATGGCTGGACGAAGTGTATAAGGCTATGTATGCCTGACGTGCCTGCCCCTGATAATAAAAAGTAGTAGAAGTGATATATGCCATATCCCCGTAGCTTTCCTTCTCGCGTTCGCCCAGATAAAATGCAGGACAGAAGAGAGAACCCTGCTGAGTACCCTGAAAGATACCATACCAGTAGGTACCACGTGCCTTACTCATCGGAGAAAAATAATCTTTTGTCAGATCATCGGTGAAAAGCCGCACAGACTGCGGCGGAAAGTCCATATAGATCTGGATGCCGGTGATCAGATCAGAAGAAACGAGATCTTTGGCATATTCCTGAAAATCTTTGGCAGAATCCGTTTCAAGAAACATCTGAAACGGGGAATTGACCGGCTGATGGAACAGCGTCTGGAAAAATTTCTGCTCCGCAATTCCGTCATGTGCATCAATGACTTTCTGTACCAGCTCTTCCACATAAGGTGCGGTCTGGGCGCTGGTGTCCTGTTCCTGCCGGATCGTATAAGAGACAACCATGTCATATAGTCTGCCGTAAAAGAAACCTGCCATCATAATGACCGGGATTGTGGCGGTAATCATCAGAACCAGTGTGAATTTGGAACTGAGCTTCATGTCACCATAAGCCAGACGGAGTTTTTCTAAAAATTTCATTGTGTATTCCGCTCCCTGTATTCTGACGGTGAAAAGCCGCTGTATTTCTTGAAACTCTTGCCGAAATAGTTGCCGTCACTGTAGCCGACCCGGGAAGAGATATCAGAAATCTTGAACCGTGCATCTTTGAGAAGCTGCTTTGCTTTTTCCATGCGGTATTCCGTCAGGTACTGGTTCAGAGTCTGTCCGGTTTCACTCTTAAAAAAGGTACACACATAAGAAGTAGACAGGAAGACGTGTTCACTGATATCTTTGACGGAAAGCGTCTCATGCATATAATTCTGACTGATATAATCCTTGATCAGAAAGATGGTTGGATTTTCCTGCGAGGAAGATTCTGCCTTGCGGAAAAACTCAGAAGTTTTGTCCACGAGTGTCTGATGCAATTCAGGGAAGGTGAAACAGTCATCAATTGTTTCGGCAATGCTTTCCACATTACCGGAACCTGCAATTTTTTGTTGATGACGTGCATCTTCCAGACAGAGAAAAAGTTTGTAATACATGTCTTTTACCGGATTCTGCAGGAAACGGTGATTTTTGAAAAAGTTCTGATACAGCGTATCCAGAAACTTTTCGGCGCCATCAGCATCCTGACGTGAGAGGATATCCGCAAAGGAAGATGCAGGAGTATCTGCAAACACATTGGTCTGTACATCCGGGATATTTTCCAGAGATTCCGATGTCAGGAGGGAATTTTCCGGGAAAAAATATCCGCTCTGTAAAAGAATGACTGCGGAAGTATAAGTCTGGTAGGCTTTTGGCAGGCCACACACGGTATCGCCGACAGCAATAGTATAGCGGCCGTATTTTTCAAAATGGTTGCACAGAAATTCTCCGGTTGCATGAATCTGGTGGGAAGACGGAGCTTCCTGCGAAAAAAGAAAATAGACCAGATACTGCATTTTCTTTTCGAGATAGATACATTTTGTACGGAACGGTGCAAGAAAGTCAAGAAAATCCTGACAGAAGTCAGCCATTGATGGTACATTGGCTTCCAGAAAAAGATCAGTTTTTACAATGAAAGCTGTGAAATAAGTACTGCTGTTCATTGTGATGCCAAGTTCAGAAGTCAGGCCTGTGATGGTCTGGCTGTTTGTTCCGTATGGAAGTGTGAGCTGCAGGGCAAGCCGGGAGGCCGTCTCCATGGAGTGCAGCGTTTCTCCGCGGCGGGAATGGACTTTTTGCTGATAAAGTTCCCGGGCATCTCTGATCGCGTCTTCTATTTCGGAAAGACTGAATGGTTTTTCGATGTAGTTGACTGCTTTGAGCTTGATGGCGGCTTTGAGATATTCTTTGTCAGAGTAGCCACTCATAAAGATGGCAACACTGTCCGGAAGAAGCTTTTCCAGACGTTCCAGCATGGTAATGCCGTCCATGCGGGGCATGCGGACATCACACAGGATGATCTCCGGTTTGTAAAGTCTGGCAGTTTCCAGTCCGTGTACACCATCATCGGCCTGAATCACCTCATCGATTCCGAGAGATGACCAGTCCAGAGAGGAAATTACACCGGTGCGGGTGAGCTCCTCATCGTCTACAATCAGTAATTTCATGGTTTTCTCCTTGATAGTGAAAAAGCTGTTACTGTTGGATCTTTTTTAATATCTGTTCACAGATCTGTGCACAACATGGCTCATGAATCTCATTAAAAAGCAGATTGACGCGGTCGCGTTCGGATTTCCAGTGAGAATCTTCTGTGAGAAGGGCATCCAGAAAACTCTGGAAAGTATCTGGTTTCGGTCCGGGAGTGACTTCGTCATAATTGAAATTCATACCACGTCCGGTCAGATATTCTTTCTGATCATATGGAAGAAAGATCATTGGTTTGTCGGTCAGAAGATAATCAATATAAATGCTTGAATAATCCGTGATCAGGCAGTCAAAAATATTGAGGATTCCGGTTACATCTTCTGCCTGCTCGTTCCCGAGGAAACGGATTCTTTTTCCGAGATATGGCGCAGCAGATCCCTGTTCGGCAATGTGTGTACGGATAAAAAGAAGCATCTTATGTTCTTCGAGAAATGCCTCCATCCGGTTCAGGTCAAAATCATCGAACGGGAAAAGCCGTACCTGCCCGTAGTCGCGGAAGGTCGGTGCATAAAGAACCGTACGCTCAAATTCCGGGAGATCCGGATAGATTCCGGAAAGAGTCGAGGCAGGATCATTTGGCTGAAACATGCCGTCGTTTCGTGGCTGTCCCCATACTTTGATCAGATCTTCGGAAATATCAAAACTCTTTGCCATAAGTGGCACGAGTGCATGTGAAGTCGTGAGAACGTACGTATAGTTTTCGGAAAAAATCTTTCGAAAATAAATACGCGCCATTTTTTTGAGGTTTGGATCGAGCAGTGCGATCTTTTTCAGCGGTACACCGTGCCAGAGATTGACGATCAGCCTGTTTTTGCCGAGACCGCTCGCATAGGCAGGGAGTCCGGCAGAAGTAAACCACACACCGGCGTTCAGAACATATCGGATTCCGGCTGCGCTTTCAGTCTCGATAAAGTACGGGCTGCCGTATTCGGCGGAGAGCTCTGCGCGAAGCTTCGGATCATTGATGACAAATCGAGGCGTGATCTCCGGCAGGTTCTCTTTTACATATTCAAAAAGATAACGGGAGTTATAGTTATAATGCCGATTATCCGTTGAGGAAAAAATCCAGATATATGGATCCGGCTTTTTGTCTGCAAAGTGCTTCAGAAATTCTGCAAGCACCAGGCTTTTAATTTTACTCATGTCAATGCGCCCTTTCTGAATGTGAAATGTGTATGCAGTCTTCGATCAGAGCTTCGGTCTGAGCGGCTGAAGCTGCATTAATCTTGTCAAAATCAATCTGGATCGGATGCACGTTTCCATCTGCAAAAAGCTGCATTCCATGAAGGATTCCCTCTTCGGAATTGTCGGTAAGCGTTCCGTGATATTCCGTCATAAAACCGTGGCAGCCATTGACATCGCAGGTCATAAGCGGAAGACCGAGGGTAGCGGCTTCCATAAGTACGATCGGGCGCCCTTCATAAAAAGAAGAGAGCAGAAACAGGTCGCAGTTTTTCAGAACCGGCATAGGATTCTGCATGGAGTAGATCAAAATAATATGATCAGATGCAGCGAGGCTTTTGGCATGTGCAACAGCATCCTCATAGAGTGTACCAACGCCGCCGATAATGATCAGCCAGGTATCCGGATGGGAAGCCCGGTAGGTGTTGAATGCATTCATCAGACGGACATGGCCTTTTTCCGGAGAATAGCGGCCGATGCTGATAAATTTTGTATCATTACCGGACAGAACAGCGGAAAGCTGATCGACAGAAACAGTGGATTTTGTTGTTTCCTGAAAAGCAAGCGGTTCCTCACTGCGCTTAATGACACTTTGATAGTCATGACAGTTGTTGATCACAGTTACTTTGGACGGATCTGCGCCAATGCCATGGATCGTGGAATCGAGAATATCTTCGCTTACGGTAACGATATGGTCATATTTCTGATAAGCTTCCCGAAGAAGATAGATATTCTGGTTTCCCTTGGTGCGGATCTCGTCAGCCATATCATTGTGAACCCAGATCGTCCGTCCGCAGGGGGATTCCTCAAAAAGAGAGGTAATGTATGCTTCGTAACCATTGTAATGGATCACGGCAGAAAAATCGGTGCTGCCGAAATGTTTTTTCCATTCACGGTGGTAAGCGGTATGGATCCGTCTGTTTATAGAGCGGCTGTCTGCACCGCGCATTTTGCGCATCAGTGCAAAACCGGTAAGTACATCCATATTCATTTCGCTGGATAATGGATAGATACCGATATGATCCGGAATACGATCCATTCTTTCAGGATGATCTTTGACAGAAATCAGACGGAAAGACAAAAAGTAGTTATATTTTGTAAGATCCAGCTCGTGGAGCATCGCGTAAAGTGCGCTGGTGATACCGTTCTGGTCGAGGTCACCGCCGTAGAGCAGGATGTTCTTCTTACCGTTTCCGGTGTATTTCTTCTGGCGGCAGCAGTCTTCGTGAAGGAATACCTGACGGCAGATTTTTTCTGTGCCATGCCCATCTTCATAAGAGGCATACTTCTCCATAAATGCTTCATCCGGAGTGCCGCCGTCAGCATGTACATATGGAATGACTTCGGCAGCATCTTCTGTATAATGGAACGGATAAGTCTCAATGTCTTCATACATTCCGCGGGTGCTTTCGTATTCTGCACGGTCGTAGGCAAAGAAGATGATTTTTTTGCCGGTATTTGCATAATCATAAAAAACACTGGAATAATCCGTGATCAGTACATCACAGAGATTTAATCCTTCATAGGGATCCCAGTCGGTCGGGAAAGCGCGGATATGACGGTAACCGTCAAAAGATTCAGAACCATGAAGGAACGGATGCAGTTTAATAAGAAGGATCTCGTCATCCTTTAACTGGCTGTCCCAGAGCGCGAGATTGGAAGAAAGTGTTTCCATGTATTCCTGCCGTTCTACCTGATTAAAAATACCGCGGTAGGTTGGAAAGTAGGTAAGTAGTGTCTTACCGGCGAAACCGGCGCGCTCTTTCATAGAAAGATCGGGTTTCTGACGGAAAATATCGTTGCGCGGATAGCCTTCACGAAGTACGGTACCTCTGTACAGACTGTCGAGCATGTAGGCTCCGGACATTTTTTCTTCCATGAAGCGGTTCGGAAAGACAATATAGTCGGAATCCAGAAGATTACGGAGAACGTTTCCCATCGTCACCATCTCAGGACGGTTGTCACGGCCCATTTTTTTAAGAGGGGTACCGTGCCAGGTGTTCAGATAGACCTGACCTTCTTTTTTGACAAATCTGCCGGGGAAGGAGGAATCGTTGACCAGATAACCGGCGCGGCTTAAGGCGCGGTAATAGGAGACAGATCCCGTATGCACAAAAGAAACTCCCTGAATGGAGTTTTTACGCAGCTTTTCTTTGATTTCGGATTCGGCATTTTTACGTACCGAAAGTACGAGGTTGAAATTTTGGTATGGTTCTCTGGATAACTCTTTTAATAAGGAAAGAATATTACTCTCAAGAGCACCGCCGCTTCTGGATTCAAGAAGAATCATGCGGGGATCAAGAGAGTTTTTTTCATAAAAGGAGTTATAAAAAGGATACCAGCTTCCGTTTTTTAACTTTTTTTTGACTTTATTGAGAAAGCTCATTTGTCCGGATTCCCTTCAAATTTAATATATTAAATATAACAAAAGCCCATACTTATGTCAATCTTACACGAAGGCAGGCGGGGGGAACTGGAAAAAATTCACATAGAAACAGTAAAATTTTACACATATACCGTAAAATTTTGCCTAAAACAGGAGAAGATATTACCCTGATTCGAAATATTTTCCTGTTTAGGGTGAAAGATTTTACTGTTATAATATTAACAGATTTAAGAAAAGGGAGGAAAGAGCCGTGTCTGAATATGTTCTTGAACTTAAAGGCATAACAAAGATTTTCCCGGGCGTTAAGGCACTGAACAACGTACAGTTTCAGTTAAAACCTGGTGAAGTTCACGCACTTATGGGCGAAAACGGTGCTGGTAAATCTACATTTATTAAGGTTATTACCGGTGTACATAAGGCAGAAGAAGGCGAAATGTTCTTAAATGGTCAGAAGGTTGACTTCAAAGGACCGAAAGATGCGCAGGCAGCAGGTATCGCAGCTGTATATCAGCATCCGACATCTTATCCGCATCTGACCGTTGCAGAAAATATTTTCATGGGACATGAGATCATCAAAAACAGAATGATCCAGTGGAAAGCCATGAACACAGAAGCAAACAAACTTCTTAAACAGCTGGATGCAGATTTTGATGCAACAGCAGAGATGGGTACTTTAAGTGTTGCTCAGCAGCAGATGGTCGAGATTGCTAAGGCAATGTCCACCAATGCAAGAATCATCATTCTTGATGAGCCTACCGCAGCACTGACAAGATCCGAATCTGAGAAGCTTTATACACTGGTTGACAAATTAAAAGCTGACGGTGTTTCCATTATCTTCATTTCTCATCGTTTTGAAGATATGTATCGTCTGGCATCCAGAGTTACAGTATTCCGTGATTCCCAGTACATCGGAACTTATGATGTAGACGGAATTACAAATGCAGACCTGATCAAAGCAATGGTTGGTCGTGAGATCAAAGACCTGTTCCCGAAACCGGAAGTAAAACTCGGAGACGAGATGCTGAAAGTTGAAAACCTTTCCAGAACAGGTTACTTCAAAGATGTATCCTTCAGCGTTCGCGCCGGTGAAATCCTCGGACTTACCGGTCTGGTAGGTGCAGGACGTACAGAAACAGTAGAAGCTGTCTGTGGTATCACTCAGCCGGATGCCGGTAAAGTATATCTGGAAGGCAAAGAAGTTCATATCAAAAAACCATCTGATGCAATGGAAAAAGGTATCATCCTTCTTCCGGAAGACCGTCAGAAAGAAGGTCTGATCATGAGCTGGGGACTTGGAAGAAACGTAACACTTCCTACCATCAGCAAATATGCGAAGAGCGGAATCAATGATGAAAAGACAGAACGTGATCTTGCCAAGAAACTTCTCGAAGAAGTTGATACAAAGGCAGTTGATATTTTCCAGCCGGCAAGCTCCCTTTCCGGTGGTAACCAGCAGAAAGTTGTTGTTGCCAAGGCATTAAGCCAGGAAATGAAAGTTGTTATCATGGATGAGCCTACCAAAGGTGTAGACGTAGGTGCCAAAGCTGAAATCTATGCGATCATGGGAGATCTTGCAAAGAAAGGATATGCAATTATCCTGATTTCTTCCGAAATGCCTGAGATTCTCGGTATGGCAGACCGTATCGTCGTTATGTGTAACGGACGTAAGACCGGTGAACTGAACCGCGGCGAAGCTACACAGGAAAGAATCCTCGAACTTGCTATGGAAAAAGGACATACAGGGGGTGCTGAATAATGGAAAAGAAATCAGTTATGAAAAAGATCACAGGCTCCCGAGAAGCACTGCTTGCGATTGTCCTGATCGTTCTTTTTGTAATCATCACAGCAATCAACCCATCATTCCTGACTCCTAAGTCACTGATGGATATGCTGAAAAACAATGCAGTAACAATGGTAATGTCACTTGGTATGCTGTGTGTAATGCTTGTTGGCGGTATTGATATTTCTATCATGTCAACACTTGCACTTTCCGGTATGAGCATTGGTATGCTTCTGAAATATGAACATATCTCCAGCACATTCCTTGCATTCGTGATCGCACTTGCAATCGGTATCGTCTGCGGAGCAGTCGTTGGTCTGATCATCTCCAGAGCAGATGTACCGCCGATCATTGCAACCATGGGCTTCATGTACATCTACCGTGCACTTGGTTATCAGGTATCTCACGGTGGTGAATGGGCAAGTGCAGCAGCACTTGGTAATTTCAAGAATTTCGCAACAACAAAATTCCTCGGATTAAACTGTGTTATCTGGGTAATCATTGTATGCTATGTATTCTTCTTCTGGTTTATGAAATGGACCAGAACAGGCCGTATGATCTATGCAGTCGGAAGTAACCCGAGTGCAGCAGAAGTATCCGGTATCAATGTAAAAAATATCAAATTACTTGTTTATACAATCATGGGTCTTCTCTCAGGTCTCGGCGGTGCACTTCAGGTTTCTGTATATGCATCCGCAATGCCTGATATGCAGTACGGCGGTGAGATGGACGTTATCGCAGCCTGCGTTATCGGTGGTGTAAGCATGAGCGGTGGACGTGGTACAGTAGTAGGTGCTTTACTCGGATCCCTGATCCTTGCAACAATTGCAAAAGCACTTCCGCTGATCCCATTCTTCAACCAGTTATGGCTGAATACCATCAAGGGTGTTATCATCCTCGTCGTAGTAGTAATGAACGTAATCCTGCAGCGTATCGCTGATAAGAATGCACTGAAAGGAAGGGAGATGTAATCATGGCTGGAAAATCTGGAAGAAGTATTAATAATGTGCCGGAAAGCCCAGTGAAGAAAATGATCTTCTCCTGGGAGGGAATATTGGTTCTGCTGTTCATCGCGGTCAATATTTTCTGTGCAATGTTTTCTGAATATTATAACCTGAGCAGTCTGCTTCGTCAGATGCCTGTTTACCTGGCAGAAGTATTCATGATGCTGCCGATGGCATACATCCTGGTACTTGGCGAGATCGATATCTCTGTAGGTGCGATCGTTTGCCTTTCTGCAACAATGAGCTGTATTGTCTGCAATACAAATGCTCCGTTTATCGTAGTAGTGATCACAGCACTTGGTGTTGGTACTATCTGCGGTGCGGTCAACGGCTTTATCCTCACAAAATTCCAGGAACTGCCGCCAATGATCGTTACACTGGCAACACAGATCATCTTCCGTGGTATTTCCGAGATCGTTCTTGGAAGCGGCGGTAGTATTTCTGCAAGCAACACAGACGGCTTCCGTGCAATCGGCGGAAAAGTCGGAGATGTTCCATACATCCTGTTCCTCGTTGTTATTCTTTCTGTAATCTTCGCCGTAATCTTAGGCAAGAGCACATTTGGACGTCGTGTATATGCAATCGGTACCAACCGTCTTACAGCATATTATTCAGGTGTTCATGTACAGAAGATCCGTTTCATCATCTACACCATCATGGGTACAGTTTCCGGACTGTGCGCACTGTTCCTGGTTTCTTCTTCATACGGTGCAAACACAACAACCGGTAACGGATTTGAAATGGATGCCATCGCAATGGCAGTATTTGGAGGTATCTCCTCTACAGGTGGTAAAGGTAATATCGCAGGTGGATTTATTTCTGCATTCATCATCGTTTGCCTCCGTGTAGGGCTTGGTCAGAGAAATGTCAATGCACAGGTTATCCTGCTGATCATCGGTGTTCTTCTGATCGCAGCAGTAGCTCTTCCGAACATTATCGGAAATGCAAAAAAAGCTTTAAGCATGAAGAAAAACTAAATAAGGTATTACAATAATCACGTAAGTAGCTGCTCTTTTGTAGCAGAAGAGCAGTTGCAAATAAAAAACTATATTTTTCCAAGGGAGGAAAACAAAATGAACAAAAAAGTTATTAGCGCACTTCTTTGTGGAGCAATGGTACTTGGCTGTGCAGCACCTGTAATGGCAGCTGACAAAGCCGGAGACGGACAGAAGATCGCACTGGTTGGTAAATCAGCTGGTAACGCATTCTTCGAAATCGCTGCAAAAGCATTCAAAGAAACAGCAGAAGCTGAAGGTGCAACTGTAGATGTTGTTTACCCGGAAGCTGCAACAGCAGATGCTCAGATCAAAGTTCTTGACAACCTGATCTCCCAGCAGCCAGATGCAATCTGCATCTCCGCAAACGACGTTAACGCTCTTCAGGCTAAACTGGAAGAAGCTATGGACGCTGGAATCAAAGTATCTTCTTTCGACTCCGCTCCGAATAAAGACAGCCGTCAGGTATTCGTAAACCAGGCTGGTACACAGGCAGTTGGACAGGCTCTTATGGATTCAGTTCTTGATATCTCCGGTGGAGAAGGACAGTTCGCTATCCTTTCTGCAACATCTCAGTCTGCAAACCAGAACGCTTGGATCGACGCTATGAAATCCATCATGGAAGGCGATGAGAAATACAGCAAACTGGAACTCGTAGAAGTAGCTTATGGTGATGACGAACCTCAGAAATCTACAGACCAGACAGCAGCTCTTCTTCAGAACTACCCAGATCTGAAAGTTATCTGCGCACCTACAACAGTTGGTATCGCTGCAGCAGCTAAATACCTTCAGGACAACGAATCTGCTTGCAAACTGACAGGTCTTGGACTTCCGTCTGAAATGCAGGAGTACACAGGTGATGACGATGCACATTCCTGCCCATACTTCTATCTGTGGGATATGGAAGGCCTTGGAAAACTTTCCGCATATGCAACAATGGCACTTGTAAAAGGTGACATCACTGGTGCAGTTGATGAAACATTCACAGCTGGTGACATGGGTGAATTCACAATCACAACAGCTGATGACGAAGGAACAGAAATCGTTCTTGGTGAGCCACTTCAGTTCACACCAGAAAACGTTGCTGACTACGCTAAACTGTACTAATCAGCGCGTTTAGAGAAGCTAAAGTTTTTCTGAATATGATAAATCCTTAAAAACAGGGCGGAGCCGTAAGGCTCCGTCTTGTTTTGTTTCGCTTATATTGCTTTATCCCACCTGCGCGTGTTAAAATAAGACCAGCAGTAACATAACGATATCAGGAGGAAACATGCAGCAGGCTCTTTTGGATCATTTGAGAATCATAACAGAAGAAGAACAGCAGATACTGGATGGTGTGGCGAAGGTGGATAAAGACCTTTATACATCCGGTAAGGATTTCATTGTAGACAGTGCGAAGATGCTGAACGAAGGTAAACTGATCGCCGTGCGTACGCACACTCGTTTTGTCCATTTTCCGGTACACAGGCATAATTTTATCGAGGTGCTTTATGTCTGTCAGGGACAGCTGACCAATATCATCGGCGGCAAATAGCAGTAAAAAACAGGTGCATTTATGATCAGACGGAGGGATTATGTACAGCAGCCGTAAAACAAAAATTCTAAATATAGTCTGTGTATTACTGGTTTTGACGACAGGTGTGATACGTCTGACCAGAGCTTCCTATCGCTCTGTTTCCAGTAATACGCTGATTTTTTTTCTGTTTATTCTGTCAGCTCTTATCTGGCTCGTTCAGATAAGGAGAAGAGTGATCCGCCCGGAAGAGAGAAAATATCTTGAACTGACAGCTGTACTGCTTTTATTTCTTATTATAATAAAAACAGTTAAATATGTTTTTGTACCCTCCGGCAGCTGGTTTAGCCGGTACATATGGTATCTCTATTATTTTCCACAGACATTTATTGTTGTTTCGATGCTGTTTGCCGTGCTTCATACAGGCCTTGCCTATGGTACACAGATGGATCAGAGGTGGAAACTTCTCTATATACCGGCAGCAGCAATTGTGGGTGGAATTCTTACGAATGATCTTCATCAGCTGGCTTTTTCATTTCCTCAGGGTATCGAAATGTGGGATGAACTTTATGTGCATGGGCCGCTGTATTTTGTATCGATCATCTGGGTGGTGCTCCTTTTTATAATCATGATCACGATAGCATTGCGCAGGTGTGCAACAATGGAAAACAGGCATAATATCTGGATGCCGATCATCCCGTTGGCAATCGGAATAATCTATATGGTCATGTTTTTGATGGATCATGATATGCTATTGCACAGACTGTTCAAGACGACCGAAGTGATCGGTTTTATATTTCCGGCATTTATGGAAGCGCTTATTCAGGCGGGGCTTTTTCCGACAAATGACGGTTATGAGAATCTATGGAAAATTTTTGGGCTTCAGGGCGGAATTATGGATAATGATGGAAGAGTTCTTTTTGAATCAGATAGCAGCATTTCAGTATCAAAAGATATGATCAGAGAAGCGGAAGCGTTTGCTGTTTTGCTTCAAAACGGAAATCTGGTACTTGGAAGTCATGCTATCGGGGGCGGATATGTTTACTGGCTCAAAGATCTGACTGAGATCAATGAGATAAACAATAAACTTGCAGAGCTGGGTAAAATACTAGAAGAGGATAATGCGCTTCTTTGTGAAGAAAAGATAATTGCTGAAAATAAGTCTCAGATCCAGCTTAAGAACAGAATTTATGACAGCATATACAGTCAGATTGCACCACAGCTGAGGCATTTGGAAAATATTCTCGAGACAGTTCCGGATGAAGAGGATGTGTTTGAAGAAAAGATGAAATACGGTGCCGTACTTGTTGTGTTTATTAAAAGATGCTCAAATCTGATCCTTCTGATGCATCAGAAAGAGAAAATTTCGACGGGAGAGTTCCAGATTGCAGTCGAGGAATCGCTTCGTTATATCCGATTAAACGGTGTACGAGCTATAGAAAACATCGAGAGTGATATGGAATTGTCGGGCAGCCAGATTCTTTTCATGTATACATTTTTTGAGAATGTTACGGAGCTTATTCTTGGTAAGTGCACTGATTTGCTTGTCAGCTTTGAATGTTCCGAAGAAATCTGTTTACGGATAGAGGCGCAGGTTAAAGATATAACTGTTCCGATGAATTTTATGTATGACAGAATAGAAGAGTTTTCTGGCGTTCTTCAGATAGAAAATGAGCAGGATACGATATTTTTAACATTGACATTGCCGGGCAATCTGCCGGTTGAGGATAAAAATGATATTGTTTAGTGAATTACCGGTATTGATTCGGGTACTGACTGGAATATATGAATTGCTTTTTGTGATAGCTTCATTCTATGTGTTTGTCAAAAATATTGTTATCGGAGAAAGAAGCAAAATATGTCGTTATTCATTTCCACCAGTGATATGTTCGGCAGTTTTGCTTCAGAGCATGGCAGATCTCGAGTATCAGAATGAAGGCGGATGGTCCTTTCTGGCGAGACTGACAGGCAATCTTCCGTGGATCATTGTCATATTAATGATTGTGGCAATGACAATTTGGGAGATAAATCTTCTTATAAGAATAAAAAAGCTTAAATATAGCTTTCTCACAGTTGAAGCAGTAAAAGAGAGCCTTGACAATCTTCCGGATGGCATATGTTTTTCGACCGAGGGCGGTACACCGGTTCTTGTAAATGTTCAGATGAACCGACTTATTGGGGAGATTCTTGAAAGTGGAATCGTAAATGCAAGAGATATGTGGCATAGCCTGAAAGCAGGAGAAGGATCGACAAGTGTTAAATATATCAGAACAGATCCCTTAGTTACTGTGCAGCTTAAAGACGGAACTGTATGGAATTTCAGGCAGACAGAATTTACAAGAGGAAAAGACCGCATCAGGGAGATAGTAGCCTGTGATGTGACAAAGCAGTATGAACTGAATCACGAATTAAGAACTCAAAATGAACAGCTTAAGAAAATGAATCAGCGTCTCCGGAAATTGTGTCAGGAAATAGAAGAGATCACGAGAGAAAAAGAGATACTTGAGACCAGAATAAGAGTTCATGATGAGATTGGAAGGGCTTTGTTGGTCTTTCAGACTTATCTTTCCAGATCAGTCGGTGAACGAAGCCGCAAAGACCTCCTTTTCTGGTGCAGATATATTGTAGTCGGGATAAGAAGCGGTACATTCAGTAATCCGGAGATAAATCTTGAGCGAATCATAAGAGATGCGAAGGATCTGGATATAAGAGTTATCTGTGAGGGTGAACTTCCCGGGAATATTATAACCAGGGGAATTCTTCTGCGTGCACTGAAAGAATGCATCAGCAACACAGCCAAACATGCCGAAGGCACTGAGTTGTTTTTAAGGATCGTAAATAAAAATAATAAAATATACGCGGAGTTTACCAATGATGGCATTCAGCCGGCTGGGGAGATCAGAGAAAAAGGTGGGCTCAAAAACCTTCGAATTCTTGCCGAGACGGCTGGAGGAGAGATGAAGGTATCCGGAAACGGATCGTTTATGTTAAGACTAGAATTTCCGGAGGGAGAATAAAGTTGAAAAAAAGAGTAGTAGTGGTCGAAGACCAGTTCGTCGCAAGAGAACTTTTTGAATTATATCTTAAAAACAGTGAACGATATGAAATTGTGTATTCACTGGATTCGGCAGCTCATCTGGCTGAGATTCTTAAGAATAAGGCGGTTGATCTGGTCCTTATGGATATTCTGATGAATGATGAATCCAATGGACTGGATGCCTCAGAAGAATTAAAAAGACAGAGACCTGCTATAAAGATTATTGCCATGACTTCCATGGCTGAGACTTCATGGCTTAAAAGAGCGAAAGAAATAGGCATAGACAGCTTCTGGTTTAAGGAATCATCTAAGGAGACAATCCTTGAGGTGATGGATCGGACGGTTGCAGGGGAATCTGTATATCCAGACAGACCGCCACGAATCCAGCTTGGGACATCGGATAATTTTGAGTTTACAGACAGGGAACTTGAGGTTCTTCGTGAGATGACCCGTGGAATGTCTAATTCTGCAATCGCAAAAAAACTCTGTATTTCGGAAAATACTGTAAAAGTACATATTCAGCACATGCTTGACAAGACAGGCTTTGAAAACAGAACTGAGCTTGCGATAGAGGCACGCGTCCGAGGAATCGTTGTGAGCATGGAAAGAACATAATTGTTAAATTAAAAGATACTGTTTTTGTTATTAAATAATACTTTCGGGTGATGTTGAAATCTCGCTTTTACTGTAAAATGTAGATACATAAAAGTATGTGTTCTGCTCATAATAAAGGAGGGATTTGCATGAAAAGAATACTAAAGAAAACAGGGAAAATTGCAGTACTTGCTGCAACATTGCTGATCATGCTTCTGGCATGCAGCGTAGGGGTAAAGGCGGATATTACATTTCCGATTAATATTGGAGTAAATGGCAGCAGTAGTCGCAGCTTTGATCCATACGATGTTAAAGGTTCAAAAGTGAATGTTGTAATAACAAACACGAGTAACGTGAATTTAAAAATGAATATCGCTGTAACTACAAAACGTACTAATATCTTTGTAAACTCCGGAACTAAATTGACAGCATTTTCCAGCAGCATGGCATCAACAGGATTAACAGATACTAAAACATCTTATGCTATATTTGCACCTGGTGAATCTGCATCTATGATATTTGATTTCCGAAGTGATTATAATGGAGGAACCAGTTTTGAGATTGAAGCAACAGCAGTTACAGTTCAGGATAATGGCGGCAGGAATTTCAATCTGGCACAGCCAATTCCGCTTTCCGGATCAGTAGATGGAATACTTGGAAATGCTTCTAAACATCCGGAATTATATTCAAGATATTTTTCAATCTACACACCTAACCGTCGCTTTTTCACGATTGATCTTCAGAGTGAAAGTAATAACAAACAAATTGCATTATTTCTGACAAAGAATAATGACCCTGAGTTCAGATTAAGCCTGATCAAGGATATTCATGGATCAAAGAAAAATTTTACATTATTGCTCGATCCGGGAACTTATATCATTAAAGTTGCTTATGTGTTTTCACAGGTCGAAGATTTCACTACTTATAAAATGAACTTAAGCGGAAGAGATTATATTCCCGCTACAGGAGTTTCTCTTACAAGCTCACCGGCTAATCTTAACTTCGACAGTAGAATCGTAAAACAGCCCAGAAAAATAACATTTACAGCGGCTACAATTCCGTCTAACAGTGACGATAAGCTTGATAGTATCAACTCATCATGCATTACAAGCGGTGATATCAAAGGCCGTAATTCAGCTACATTTACTATAACTGTCAGTGCTAATCGTGGTTATTATGATTGTGCTTACGATCGGGTAAGCGTTAAGGCAAGCAACGGAGTAGTTTCAAATGCGCTTAATATCTTTATTAAACCACAAAAACCGGATACTTCTGGCTACAGTGTGTACTACAATAAAATTCTCTGGAACTGTAATCAATATGGCATACAATGGAAACCAGAATGGACTGCAAAAAATCCGGTAAAGGTTTATATAAAATCCGGAAAAAGCTGGAAGCTTAAAACAACACGTAAAGAAGGCGGAAAGTTTACATTCAAAAAACTGAAATCGAACAAAAAATATCAGTTCAAATTTGTACAGATGGCGAAGAACGCAAGTGGTCAGTGGATTGATGGTGATCCGGCATACGTAAACATCAAGACCACGAGAAAGACAAAACTTCCGATTCAGTCCATCACCGTTGGCAAAGCTACACTGAAAAATAATTACAGATGGGAAAAATGGGGAAGCACATGGAGATGGCGTAAATATACCTATACGAAATTCCCGGTTACCGTTCGTCTTAGTAAGAGGCTTCCGGGATTGAAATACATCAGTATGTCAGGTGCAAAGATCAAAGGTAAAGGAAATAAATTCACAGTTTATGAGACAGTAGCCGGAAACAGAATCGGCAAGACCTTTAAACTGCTCATGACTCCATGCTATGCAAAAGATGACACAGGTGGATATGGACCGACAATCAAGAGAACTATACGTATCAGATGATAAAGTGCGAATATCTGCTTGACAAACCTACACTGCTGCCTGATGAAACTCTGAGCTTATATTGCTTTATCCTGCCTGTGCGTGTTAAAATAAGGCTGACAGTAACATGAGGAATAGCAGGAGGAAACATGCAGCAGGCTCTTTTGGATCATTTAAGAATCATAACAGAAGAAGAACAGCAGATACTGGATGGTGTGGCGAAGGTGGATAAGGACCTCTATACATCCGGTAAGGATTTCATTGTAGACAGTGCGAAGATGCTGAACGAAGGGAAACTGATCGCCGTGCGGACACACACACGCTTTGTCCATTTTCCGGCACACAGGCATAATTTTATCGAGGTGCTTTATGTCTGTCAGGGCCAGCTGACCAATATCATCGGCGGCAGGGAAGTCGTGATACGACAGGGCGAACTCCTTTTTCTGAATCAGTATACGAGACATGAGATTCTTCCGGCAGGAGAGGAAGACATCGCAATTAATTTTATGATCCTTCCGGAGTTTTTTGATGTGGCATATACGATGGCGGGAAACAATAATGTACTTGCGGATTTCCTCGTGAATGTGCTGCGCCAGGATGAGGAGCGCGGTGAATATCTCCATTTCAAAGTGGCAGAAGTACTGCAGATCCAGAATCTTCTCGAAAACATGATCTACTCACTGGTGACAGGGAAGGGTGACCAGAACCGCATTAACCAGACAACGATGGGACTGATTTTTTTGTATCTTCTGGAGTCGGTGCAGTATGCAGAGATGCGCCTTCCAAACCAGTACGAAAATATGATCGCAATGACTACTCTGGATTATATTGAGCAGCAGTACAGGACAGCAACGCTTACAGAACTCTGCGAGCAGCTGCATCTGCCGATGCATATGCTGAGCAAGATGATCAAGAAAAATACAGGATTTAATTTTAAGGAACTCCTGCAGCGTAAGAGATTGAACAAGGCTGTTGAGCTGATGTGTGAGACGGATCTTCCGATCAGCGATATCATTGCGGCGGTCGGTTACGAAAATGGAAGTTATTTTCACCGTGTATTTAAAGAACGCTATCATACGACACCACGTGCGTTCCGTGTGGCGAACGGCAAAGAAGAGCGCGTAAGGTTGTAAATAATCAGGGGATGTGCCATCGGCGCTTCTTCGATATGCAAAAAAAGGGACACACAGATCTGGGAAAGTTTACTGTGTGTCCCTTTAGATTTTATTTTATCATTTGTGATGGACTGGAATGTCCGGAAATTATGTAGAACCCGAATGCAGAGAAACTGCCGTTCTGAATTGCTTCGATCACTTCTCTTTCGTGTCCTGTTCTTTTGTACATAATTTAAAATCTGCGTTCAGTATATCACATGGCAAGGTTTTTGACAAGCTCGATATCTGACGCTTTTACTTTGAGATTTGTTTCTATTACTTTTCCTTCAGCGGTCGTGATCTTGATCTCGATCAGTGTGTCTTCTTTGACAGCAGTGCTTGCTGCCTGAAGAAACTTCGGGAATTTCGGATGATTCTGGGTAAAAGTTGCCCAGGAATTTTTAAGTTGCATTAAATTTCCAAGATTCATGTTGCTACCTCCGTTAATTCTGATAATTGATCTGTTCGCCCTGAATGACCGGATAGCAGATCAGAGCATCACTGTCCAGATTTTCTCTGTGCATATCGACTGCACTGATCTGGTGGTTTTCATAAGTAGTATAGTAGTAGATTCCTTTTGTAGCATTACAGCAGGATGTATAAAGTGTGATTTCATATTTTCCATCGGCTACTTCACAGCATCCGCGCTGCTGATCCACGGAACCGAGAATGTGAAAGAACTGGCTTACGCTTTCCTTTTCGGAATCGCCTGAAAATGCATTCATCTTTGTGAAAGCAACCCGTACAAAACGGGATGCAGAAGAAAGATCTCCCGGAAGACCAAGCGCCCCCATTCCGCGGCTGTATGCAGTGAGAGCAAGATCATCGGAAAAAGTATTCACAGGCTGTTTCGGAGACAAGTGCATAAAATTATTCAACTGGAACATCTGCTGTGGAAAAGGCGGGTTGTTGGTGAGCACACCGACCGGATTTTCGTAAATATGGAGTCCGTCTGCCATGGATTCTACCGTGATAGAGCCGGTCTGATCAGAAATGATCCAGTGAAGCTGCGCAAGCGGAAACTGTTCACTGAACGGAGTATTGACCAGAGCCATGCGTTCAAGAAGCGTCCGTACTTCGGATAAAGTAGCACACTGACTCAAAATCCACGGAATAAATTCAAACTGGGCAACATTATCTCTGCCGGAGGTAACATCTGCATAAGCGGCATTGCCGACAAAGTTTAATCCTGCCATACCAATACCTTTTTCGTTGATGGCGTCATAATAGAGGGGATAGTTTCCGGCAACATGAGCCATACCGATGATCGCGTAGTGAGTGGCCATTTCGCCGGTATGCCGGAAAGAAAACGGATAATTTCGTGGTGTGATGGCAATCTGGTCACCATAGGAAAATTCATAGTCCAGAGTTCTTCCAAAATAGAAATCTTTTGTCTGGTAAGTTGCGGCAGTACACATAAAACATTTCCTCCTTAAAAGTCAAAATCTGCATAGTCCTCCGGCAGAAAACGGTGATAGATGATATGACAGCCTTCATCTTTGAAACAATAGTAATAAGGATCTTCGCTATTGTCAGCAAAACGGATCAGACGGTCAAATTCACCGTTGTTCATTTCTTCGGTGATAATGTTCTCTGAATAAGTATGGAACAGATCCAGAATTTCATTCATAGTGCAGCCGTGTTTTCCGACTAATTCCACAAGCTGGTGGATAAATTCATTTGGTGCGGTGTTGTCATGCACATATACGGTGCCTTCCTGCGGAATATGGAAACAGAAACGGTCGCCTTTATGACTGACTTCAATCTGTCCAAGTTTTGAAGTGATGGATTCCGGAAGTGTATCAAGGCGCATCTGCATTTCATTTGCACTGTCGCTGGCATTAAAGAAATGATTCAGGGAAGAAAGCGGATAATAAAGTCGGATATCTTCTTTAAAAAAACCGAGCTTTGCCTGTTCTTCTTTGACGATATCAATCAGATTACGTTCAAGTTTATCATAACCCATAACGGGACCTCCTTTATAAGTTGAGTTGCTGCTTACAGCGTAAACAGCATGGAGTTAAAATACTGCAACATATTGTAGCAGATTCAATCGGAAAATACCAGAGCCGTTCCAGTAAATAATCAGTCTGTCTGGAAAATTTATGCCTGTCTGTACTGCCGGATCATTCGACAAAATATTACCCCAAAAGCTCGTTGACAGTGTAATGGTAGTAGGTTATCATAGAACAAAAGAGAGCTGAAATATCTATACACCAATCTTTTGAAAAATCTTGGCGCATCGCCGGTAGTTTCATTAAGAATAAAAAATATACGGCAGTGCTGAGAATTGCTTCATATGTGGAATGATCAAGAGTTGAAAAAATTGCCCCCATTAAGATAGAAGAAAGGAGATATCATGATTCCAAGAATAAAAAGTGTAAAACCACTGAGTTCATTTTTTCTGGAAGTAGTATTTGACGATGGGAAAAAATGTATATATGATGTGGAAGAAGATATAAAGCAGATCAAAAGTTATGAAGAACTGCGAAATATACCGGGACTATTTCAGCAGGTGAAGTTAGACACCAGTCGCACCTGTGTGTTTTGGAATGAGAATATAGATCTTCCAAGTGATACTATTTATGAATATGGAAAAGTTGTTTGAAAACTGAAAAGAGTCATCGCAATGTCAGTATTGCTATACCGGAAACTTTAAAAGGTTAATTTTTAAAAATTAAAATATCAAGGAGGAAAACAAGATGAAGATTATTATGGGAGCAGATCCGGCGGGATTTGAACTGAAAAACGCAATCAAAGAGGATCTGTTAAAGAGAGGATACGAGATCATGGACATTGATCCGGACGAGCCGGTGCTGTTTCAGGAGGCTGCAAAAGCAGTTGCAAGAGGTGTCCAGAGCAAAGAGTATGAGCGTGGGATTGCCATCTGTGGAACAGGAATGGGAGTAAGCATCATCTGCAATAAGCACAGAGGTGTTTATGCAGCATTATGCGAAAGCATTTATCAGGCCAGAAGGGCAAAAGTTGTCAATAACACCAATGTACTCTGTATGGGTGGATTTATCATTGGCAATGAGATGGGGCGTGAAATGGCACGCGCATGGCTGGAAGCTGAGCATATGGTAGGACTGGATCCTGAGATGGCCAGAATCGTTGAGAAAGAATTTGATGAGCTGGTCGAGTTTGAGAATGAGATGTACGGGGATTCCAGACAGTGATTTGTTTAAAATACACAAAAGGCATATGCTGAATATGTTGAAATGTACAGAAAGCACAAAAGAAATGACGGAACTGGTTGACAAACTGATTTGCTTGTCCTATAATACCAAATATAGAAACCGGTTACATTTACGGAGTGACCTGGAGGACAGCGTATGAGTAACTTGACGATTATGGATATTGCAAGAGAAGCAGGGGTTTCCAAAGCCACTGTTTCCAGAGTAATAAATAATTCAGGAGCAGTAAGCCCAAAGACAAAAGAACGGGTGTTGGAGATTATTAAAGAAAATAAGTTTTCTCCATCTGCTACTGCACGTAATCTTTCAAAAGGTACTTCATCAGCAATCGGTTTTGTTGTCCCGGAGATAGATAACCCTTTCTTTGGTGAGATACTTCGGGGTGTAACAGAAATCACAGACAAAAATAATCTGACACTGATCTGTTGTAACACAGACGATGAACGGGAGAAAGACCACAGGGCACTGGATCTTTTCAAAGAGAACCGTGTCAGGGGAATCCTGTATACACCGGCAATTGATTACACGGATAAGAAGGATCGGAAGAACCTGATCCGGACATTTGATGAGATTAATGTACCGGTGATCGTTATGGATCGAAATATCAATCTTCCAAATGTAGACGGAGTTTACTTCAATGACTATCAGGGGATATATGATGCGACAAAAGCACTGATCGGGGCAGGACATACAAAGATCGGAATCATAAATGCTGATCTTGAAAAGCCTCTGGCAAGAGACAGACAGAAGGGCTTCACAGATGCAATGGAGCAGGCCGGTATTCCAATCAGAGAAGATTATATTTTGGCAGGTGATTTCCATGCAACCAAAGCATATCACTTATCCAGAGAGCTTCTGGCTATGGAAGACAGACCGACGGCAGTGCTCACATGTAATAACCGCACGACGTTAGGTTTTCTGAAAGCATTGTCAGAGCGAGGTGAATCAGTACCGGATGATATCGTATGTTTCGGGCTGGATCGTATTGAAACGCTGGAGCTTCTGGGGAATAACTACAATTTTATCGAACGTGATGCCATGAAGATGGGACGTGAAGCAATCAAACTTCTGATCAACAGAATGGCATTTCCGGACAGACCCAAAATGGAAGTGGTTTTGGATACGAAACTAATTATCAATAAATTATAAAAATTATATGCAAATACGGAATTATCTTATTTGCATATAATTTTTACACAAAATAGAAACCGGTTACACAATTAAATAAAACAAAAAATGCTGTAAAATAAGCACTTTTTCACATTAAATTGGAAACGATTTCAAAATAGGAGGTATAAAGGTGAACGACAGATTTAAAGAACTGAGCACACAGTGCATGAAAGAACTGACAGAAGTATTTGAGCGAATGGATGACTCAAATGTAAGAGAACTTCTGGAAGAGATTAAAAAGACACCGAGAATTTTTCTTCTGGCAGCAGGACGTGAGGGACTTGCAACAAAGTCTTTTGCAATGAGACTGATGCATCTTGGCAAAGAGTCTTTCTGGATCTGGGATGATACAACTCCTTCCATAGGAGAAGGCGACCTGATGATCTGTGCATGTGGTTCCGCAAATGTAGGACATGAAAACTATGTGGCAGATATGGCAAAGAAGAATGGTGCAAAACTTGCACTGATCACACCTTCTTCCGAAGGATTTTTACTTTCCATTGCAGATATGGTAGTAAATGTTCCGGCAGCAGCTTATAAGGCAGTTGGAGATTTCGTACCATCCGAACAGCTGATGGGAAATCTTTTTGAGCAGACATTATTTATTTTCTACGACATCCTGGTAATGATGCTCCGTGAAGAAATGGACATCAAACCGGAAGAGATGGTCGCACGCCACAGAAATGTGGAATAACTGAGAACCCTTTGGGGAAACGCGGGAAACGCGGTTTTTACAATTATAAACTTTCAATTAAAAGGAGGAAACAACATGAAAGCAAAGAAGGTAGCAGCAGTAGCATTAACGGCAGCCATGACCGTATCAATGGCAGCATCTGTGAATGTATTCGCAGCGGACGGATATGATCCGGCAGATTTCAAATCCGACAAAGATTCATCCGAATGGACAATTGCAGTTGTAACAAAAGACAACACAGCAAACTGGTTCAAACGTATGGAAGTTGGTGTAAATGAGTTCGGCGAAGAAACCGGAATCAACGTAATCCAGAAGGGACCTGCAAATGCAGACGCAGCTTCTCAGGTTCAGGTTATTGACGATATGATTAACCAGGGTGTTGACGCTCTCTGCGTAGTTCCGATCGACCCGGGCGCAATTGAAGCATCCCTGAAAAACGCAATGGACAAAGGTATCGTTGTTGTAACACATGAAGCATCCAACCAGGTAAATACACTGTATGATACAGAAGCATTTACAGCAGATGATTTCGGTGCAGCTCTTATGGACGCACTTGCAGCTGATATGGGCGAAGAAGGAAAATATGCTGAAATGGTTGCTTACACAACAAGTACTACACATATGGAATATGCAAATGCAGAGAAAAAACGTCAGGAAGAAGCTTATCCGAACATGGAACTGATCAATGACGGCGCTGTTCCGACATGTGAATCTGAAGAAAGTATTGATACAGCTTACGAGCGTGCAAAAGAAGTTCTTAAAGCTAACCCGGATCTGAAAGGATTCACAGGTGTTGCTTCTACTGACTGCCCAGGTATCGCAAAAGCAGTTGAAGAACTTGGTCTTGATGTAAAAGTTGTTGGTGTTGGTACTCCTAACGAATTTAAACCATATGTAGAATCTGGCACAATCTCCACAATCAAACTGTGGGATCCAAAAGATTCCGGATATATCATGTGCAAAGTTGCTTCCATGATTCTTGGCGGCGAAACAATTGAAGAAGGCGCAGATCTTGGTCTTGACGGATACAACAGCATCACAATCAGCGAAGGCGACAACAAGTGCATCATCGGACAGGCTGACCTTACAATCACAAAAGACAACATTGATGACTATGACTTCTGATTTTCGAATCAGTAAGTAACCCGTAGATAAGTAAATTTATGCATATTGTTACAGTTCAGACCGTAAATCTGGACTGTAACAATATTTTTGCAAAAAATTCAGGAAAAAACCAAAAATTCCATTAGTTTTATTCATTTAAATAGGAAAGGAAAGGCAGGATGATAGGATGGAAAATATTCTTTCAGTAAAACAGATAAAGAAGTCATTCGGCGGAGTACATGCATTGAAAGGGGTTGACCTTACAATCAAAAAAGGCGAGACACATTGTCTGGCAGGAGAAAATGGTTGTGGTAAGTCAACAATAATCAAGGTAATCTCCGGATTTTATAAACCGGACGGAGGAAGTATCGAAGTAGACGGAAAAGCGTATCCGGTTATGACACCGGCAGAAGCGATCAAAGCAGGAATCCAGGTAATTTATCAGGATTTTTCCATCTTCCCAAACCTGACTGTTATTGAAAACCTGGCATTCAATCAGGTAGTTGCTAATAAGAAAAAATTCGTAAACAAAAAAGAATTCAGAAGAATCGCAGAAGAAGCAGTTGCCAAGATCAATTTTGATGTAGATCTGGATGCACTGGTAGAAACACTTCCGGTTGCAGACAAGCAGCTGATCGCCATTTCAAGAGCACTTCTTGACAATGCAAAACTGATCATCATGGACGAACCGACAACAGCCCTTACCAAAAAAGAAGTAAAACGTCTGTTTGAGATCATTGCACAGCTTAAAGAAAATGGCGTAACAATTCTTTTTGTTTCTCATAAGCTGGACGAGGTATTCGAAATCTCTGACAGTATTACAATCATGAGAAACGGCGAAAACGTCATCAGTTGTCCGACTTCAGAAATGACAGAAGAGAAATTTGCTTATTATATGACCGGACGTCATTTTGAGGACAAACAGGATGATACAGATGCAAAGAAAATCGGAAAAACTGTTCTGGAGGTAGATAAATTATCCGCTCCGGGATTTGAAAATATCAGCTTTGATCTTCATGAAGGAGAAATCCTCGGAATTACCGGACAGTTGGGATCAGGACGAACAGAGCTGTCACTGGCTCTTTCCGGAATGCTGAAACCAACAGAAGGAACCATCAAACTGGAAGGCAAAGATGTAAAATTTAAATCTGTAACTCAGGCACAGAAGATGGGTATTTCGCTTGTGCCGGAAGACAGACTGACAGAAGGTCTGTTCCTTCCGCAGTCTATTGTAGACAATATCACTGTTACCAGACTGGATGATATCGCGACAGCAGGCGGAATTGTAAATAAAGACAAAGTCCTGAAAGAATCTGCAGACTGGGTTAAGGATCTGGGTGTTGCAACAAAAGACCACACTTTCCCGGTAGCAACACTTTCCGGTGGTAACCAGCAGAAAGTTGTGCTGGCACGTGCACTTGCAACAAGCCCGAAGGTTCTGATCCTGAACGGACCGACCGTCGGTGTTGATATCGGTGCAAAATACGACATTCACAATCTGCTTAAGAAACTGGCAGCACAGGGTATGGCTGTTATCGTTGTATCTGATGATACAGCAGAAGTCATTGCAACATGTGACCGTGTTGTGATCATGCAGGGCGGATGTATTACAGGAAGACTTGAAAAATCTGAACTGACTGAGCAGAATCTTGCTGCGGCAGCAAATTAAGGAAAGGGAGTGAAATATAAATGAAAGGATTCAACTGGAAAAAAATCACCAAACAGTCCGAATTTTATGTATTTCTGATCATTGTTGTTTTATCAGTCATTATTCAGATTCGTTCCGGATTGTTCTTTGCAAATAACAATATTGTGGATATCATGAGATCCATGATCGTACCATGTATTTATGCTTTATGTGCGTTTCTTGCATTTATCAGTACAGGACCTGATGTTTCGTTCCCTCTGATCGCTGCACTGAGCAGTTACCTTGCAATTACTATTACATACAAAACAGGATATGACGGACCTTGGATCGTAGTATTTATCATTGGTATGTTCTTTGGTGCTCTGATGGGAGCTCTCAACGGATTTATCATTGTAAAATACAAATTCTCGAGCCTGATCGTAACACTTGGTACTTCATCTATTTTCAGTGGTCTTCTCCTTGGTGCATTCGAGGCAGAACGTATGGATCTTCCGGATACACTCCAGAGATTTGGAAAAGCGTCTCTCCTTACCGTAAAAAATGCAAAAACAGGACTTGGATCTACTCTTCCGATGACGTTCCTGCTTATGATAGTACTTTACATTATTGTATATTTCGTCCTGAATTATACGATGGTTGGCCGAGGTGTATATGCTATCGGTGGTGATGAGGTTTCAGCAGAAAGAGCCGGATTTGCCGTAAAGAAAATCCGTTTTGGCATTTTTGTAGTAAATGGTATGCTGGCAGCAGTAGCTGGTCTTTCCTATGCAGTTATGTCCATGAGATACCTCCCGACTGAGTATGCAGGAGCAGAAATGAATGTTATCGCTGCAATCATTCTTGGTGGTACAAGACTGAACGGTGGTGTGGGTACTCTGAAAGGATGTATCCTCGGTACATTACTTCTTACCATGGTATCAAACAGTCTGATCCTTCTCGGAATCTCTGTTTACTGGCAGAAAGTATTTATCGGTGCGATCATTATCATTGGTACTGCAATCTCTGTAATGCAGAGCCATAATGCAAAGATCGGCAAGGCAAAAACAGGAAAGAAGGAGGCAGCATAAAATGAAAAAAGCAAAAAAGATTGATGGAAATATTTTAAGACTGCTTGCTATTTTTGTTATCATCATTGCAGTTTCCGGTATTACAAAAGGAACAAGTTTCCTGAATGTAGGCAATTTACAGTCCATGGCAAAGACACTTACCGAATATGGTCTGATGGCGGTCGGCTGTGGTATTACAATGATTTCCGGAGGTATCGACCTTTCTACTGTTTACATTGCAAACCTTTGTGGAATCGTTGCCGGTCTGACCATGAATGAGTCAGGCTCCAGCATTGTAATTGCAATTATCGTAGCACTTATTGTTGGTGCTGCCTGCGGTATCTTCAACGGATTCCTTGTATCCGTACTGAAAATCCCGGCAATGCTTGCAACACTTGGTACTTATCAGTTATACATGGGTATCGCGATCGTAGCTTCCAAGGGAAGTACCGTAAGCGGCGTGCCGACTGTATACAGCTCTTTTGCATACATGACAGTTGCAGGAATCCCGATGCCGTTTATCGTATTCATCCTTATGATCGTTATTATTTCCTTTATTATGGGAAAAACAAAATTCGGCAAACGTGTACACCTTGTAGGAACAAATGAAAAGGCATCTAAGTTTGCAGGTATCAATAATGTATCAGTTCTGATCCGTGCATATATGCTTTCCGGTATCGTATCAGCAGTTGCAGGTCTTCTGAGTCTTTCAAGAATCAACTCTGCAAAAGCCGATTTCGGTAGCAGCTACACAATGCAGACAATCCTTATTTCAGTACTCGGCGGAATTAATCCGGATGGTGGATTTGGTTCTATCCCGGGTGTTGCAATCGCAGTTCTGATTCTTCAGATGCTGTCTTCTTATCTGAATATGTTCCCGAGCATCAGTAACTACTATCGTGACCTGATCTGGGGAGTTGCACTGATCGCAGTTCTTATCATGAACTTCACGATCGAGAAGAGAAGAATGGCAAAATTAAGCCAGAAATAAGGCTGAGCATTCAGTTACAGAAAAATGGAGGATAATATGAAGCAACCTAAGATTTTAGTTGTAGGAAGCATCAATATGGATCTCTTTGTGGAAGGTGCAAATGCAATTCCAGGATACGGAGAATCCATTCGATGCAGACATTATGGTTATGCTCCTGGCGGCAAAGGCTCTAATCAGGCCTTTGCCGTTGCTAAACAGGGAGCGGACGTTGTATTTGTAGGCTGTATCGGAGATGATGAAAACGGAAAGCAGGTAAAAGCATCTCTGGATGAGGCCGGTGTAAATACAGATTATCTGGTGGTAGATCCTGAGACACAGACAGGACTGGCACTGATGCTGCTGGATGATCGGACTGGCAGATATGTATCCTATGTAGCTATGGGCGGTAATGACCGGTTAAGTCCGGATGCTGTCAGAAAAGCAATGGATGAAAATGAATTTGATATGGTAGTCATGCAGCTTGAAATGCCGCTTGAAACAGTTTACCAGACCTATGAATTGGCCAGGGAAAAAGGAATACCGGTATTTCTGGATGCAGGGCCGGCTATGAAGATTCCGCTGGAACGATTAAAAGGTCTTTTTATTTTATCGCCAAATGAAGCAGAAACAGAAGCCCTTACCGGAATCTGTATAGACAGCAATGAAAATGCGCTCAAAGCTGCAAAATGGCTGTATGATGAGGTAAGTCCTCAGTATGTCATCCTGAAGATGGGAGAAAGAGGTGCTCTGCTTTATAATGGAACAGAGGCAAAATTTATCGAGTGCTTTAAGGTAAAAGCAGTAGATTCCACAGCAGCAGGAGATACTTTCGGTGCTGCACTGGCAATCAGACTCTGCAAAGGCAGCAAGATTGAAGATGCGATTCTCTTTGCACATGCAGCAGCGGGCATCTGCGTATCAAGACTGGGTGCACAGACATCCATACCGACAGAGAAAGAAGTAGAGGACTTCCTGACAGAACGAATCGGAGGTGTACTGTAATGAGAAAAGGTTATGTTTCACCTTCACTGATGTGTGTGGATCTGATGAATGTGCAGAGCGATATTGAGAAACTTGAAAAAGTCGGTGTGGATTATTTTCATGTTGACATGATGGATAATCATTTTGTTCCGAATATCACATTGAGTACAGATTTTATTAAAGCGTTAAAGAAAATCAGCAAAACACCGCTGGACATCCATATGATGATCGAACAGCCGGAGCAGACTATTCCTGAACTGACCTGCTGTGACGAAAATGATATTATCTGTATCCACTATGAATCAACACTTCATCCGCAGAAAGTACTGGCATCCATCAGAGCGATGGGGGTTAAAGCCGGAATCGCGATCAATCCGGCGACACCGGTATGTGTACTGGAAGACATTCTTCCGGATGTGGACATGGTTCTGTGTATGACAGTAAATCCAGGATTTGCAGGACAGAAACTGATCCCGGCAACTCTGGATAAGATTACCAGAATACGTAAATTACTGAATGAAAAAGGATATTCCGAAGTACTGATCGAGGCAGATGGAAACGTAAGCTTTGAAAATGCAGTCAAAATGCATGCGGCCGGAGCAGACATATATGTTGCCGGCACATCCAGCATTTTCTCAAAGGCAGGCACACTGGAAGAAAATCTCGAAAAATTCAGAAAGATCATAGGAGAATAAAAATATGAAGGCAGAAGATTATGCAGAGTCTGCAGCACTTGTGACAGAAGAATGCACAAAAGCACTGAAAGCAATTGAGCCGGAAAAAGTTCTGGAATATCTGGAAATGCTCACAGTGGCAAGAAAGGTATTTTTTGTAGGCGTAGGCAGAGTGCTTCTGTCACTCGAGGCAATGGCAAAAAGATATGCACACCTTGGCATTGATACAGTGATCGTAGGACAGATCACCGAGCCGGCAATCACAAAAGATGATGTGCTGATCGTTGGTTCCGGAAGCGGCGAGACCATGTTTCCAGCAGGAATTGCAGGAAAAGCCAAAGCAATCGGAGCCACAGTGATTCATATAGGAAGTAATCCAAACAGCGGACTGAAAGATGTGGCAGTCCGGGATAAATATGCCTTTAAGTTCCGGGTAGGTACATGGCTTACCAAACTGGGACAAAATGACTGCCGCGTGGTTGGGTATCAGGTAGAGCCGACGGTTTCCGGTCTGAAATTCCCGACCAAACCGGTACAGAATGTAGAAGTGGAAAAGGTTTATGATACCGATGGAAATTATAACGGCGTCAAGGTAAGATGGTATGCACCGGAAAACAACAATACAGCGTACTACAGCAACCCAACAGCTTATAAGGTCTGGATGCTTGGCTCAGATGTAACCAAGCGGGCAGTCTATGCGTCCCAGACAACCAAGGATGGAAATAACAAAGACTGCTACGAGACCGTATATGACAAAAATGTGGTACCGGAAAATACAGCCTTTGTGGCAGCAGTC
>CAKROE010000019.1 GCA_934371915.1 uncultured Blautia sp.
GTAAATGCACCGGCAAATACCCGTTGCATCATCTTCGAAGGACCGAAGGAACATCCGCTGATCACAACAGAACTTATGATGCCGATCCTTGGTATTGTAAGAGCAAGAGATTTCGATGATGCTGTAGAACAGGCTGTATGGCTTGAGCATGGCAACCGTCATTCAGCACACATCCATTCCAAAAACATTGATAACATTACCAAATATGCGAAAGCAATCGACACAGCAATCCTTGTTAAGAACGGCCCGTCCTATTCTGCACTTGGATTCGGTGGAGAAGGATATTGCACATTCACAATCGCAAGCCGTACAGGTGAAGGACTTACAAGTGCAAGCACCTTCACAAAGAGAAGACGCTGCGTAATGTCTGACAGCCTTTGCATTCGCTAATCAGGAGGAAAGTTTAAAATGGATATGAACAATGTAAATATTGAAGAAATTGTAAAACAGGTCCTTTCCGGAATGACCGGAACAGCACCTGCAGCAGCTCAGACAGCTGCACCGGCAGCTCCGGCTCAGGGTGGAATCCCGAAAACAGCAAGAGTTGCAATGATGACAGAAAAGAAACACTTCGAACTTCAGGAGTATCCGCTTCCGGAAGTCGGCGACGACGATATCCTTGTTAAAGTAGAAGGCTGTGGCGTTTGTGGTACAGATGCTCACGAGTACAAAAATGACCCATTCGGTCTGATCCCGGTTGTTCTCGGACACGAAGGAACCGGTGAGATCGTAGCTATGGGTAAAAACGTTAAAGTTGATACAGCCGGTAAACCGGTTAAGATCGGTGATAAAGTTGTTACATGTATGATCTTCAAAGATGATCCGGAAATCACAATGTTCGACCTCAACAAGAAAAACGTTGGCGGCGCTGATGTTTACGGACTTCTTCCGGATGATGATGTAAAATTCAACGGATGGTTCGCTGATTACATCTTCATCAGAGGCGGAAAATTCGGTTCCACATTCTTCAACGTAAGTGATCTGGATCTGGATTCCCGTATCCTTATCGAGCCATGTGCAGTACTTGTACATGCAGTAGAAAGAGCAAAAACAACAGGTATCCTCAAATTCAACAGCAGAGTTGTTGTACAGGGATGCGGACCGATCGGTCTGATCTGTATCGCAGTTCTTCACACCATGGGTGTTCAGAATATCTGCGCAGTAGACGGAAATGCAAAACGTCTTGAATTTGCCAAGAAGATGGGTGCTAACACAACAGTAGATTTCACACAGTTCCAGGGTATCGAAGCTCTTACAGAGGGCGTTAAAGCTGCTCAGGACGGACATCTTGCAGACTTTGCATTCCAGTGTACAGGTAACCCGCATGCACATGCAAACATCTACAAATTCATCCGCAACGGCGGTGGACTTTGTGAACTTGGATTCTTCATCAATGGCGGAGATGCAACAATCAACCCGCACTTCGATCTTTGCTCCAAAGAGATCAACCTTGTTGGTTCCTGGGTATACAACCTCAGAGACTATGCAACAACATTTGATTTCCTGAAGAGAGCAAAAGCAATCGGACTGCCGATGTCTGATCTGATCACACATAAATTCCCGCTTGAGCAGATCAACGAAGCACTTGAGACAAACCTGGCTATGACAGGTCTTAAGATCGCAGTAGTAAATAAATAATCCGGGAATATAAAGGAGAGGCAAAATGGCAGAAGCTGTAGGAATTTTGGAAGTGTTCGGGCTGGCGACAGCCTTTGTAGCGGCAGATGCCGGATGCAAGGCGGCAAATGTCCGTCTGGAGGTGTTCGACAAGAACAAGCCTGCAAATGCAGACAGCCTGCCAGTACCGCTTCTGGTATGCATCAAATTCCGCGGAAGCGTTGAAGACGTTACCGCCGCTGTGGAAGCAGGAATGGCAGAAGCAAACCGGAGAACTGGTGTAGTGCAGCACTACGTAATACCAAATCCGACAGAGGATACGGTAAAGATGCTGAAAATCAGCGCCCTGGATAAAAGCTGACGGCTGATATCCCGGTATGAATATTTGAACAAGTATAAACAATGATTCAGGAGGAAGAAACAATGGCACAGGAAGCTTTAGGAATGGTTGAGACCAGAGGACTGACAGCAGCAATCGAAGCAGCAGATGCAATGACAAAAGCAGCAGAAGTAGCACTGGTAGGAACAGAGAAAATCGGATCCGGACTGGTAACAGTTATGGTTCGCGGTGATGTCGGAGCAGTTAAAGCAGCAGTAGAAAGCGGAAGCGCAGCAGCATCCAGACTTGGTGAGCTCGTTGCAACACATGTAATTCCGAGACCACACAACGATGTAGAAAAAATTCTTCCTACAATAAAATAATGCATCCAGCATTAAAGGAGTTCGCTCATGAGTAAAGCATATGGTTTTATAGAAATCACTGGTGTCGTAGCTGCGATCAATGCACTCGATATCATGTGCAAAACTGCAGACGTTGAGCTGGCGTCATGGGAACGTAAGCTGGGCGGACGACTTGTCACTCTTATTGTAGAAGGCGATGTATCAGCAGTCAACGAAGCCGTTGAAGCAGCTGTTGCAAACGCTATTAAGAAACCGGCGAGTTATGCAGTGATTGCACGGCCACACGAGGAAATCGTTAAACTCGTGGAGTTAAGTGCAAGCCGTTGGAAGAAAAAAACAGACGAAACAAAACCAGAAAATAAATAATCAATTTTCATTTTTATCCACAAGGAGGAAAAAATCATGACACAGGAAGCTTTAGGAATGGTAGAAACCAGAGGACTTACAGCAGCAATCGAAGCAGCAGACCAGATGTGCAAAGCAGCTAACGTAGCACTCGTTGGAACAGAAAAAATCGGATCCGGACTGGTAACAGTTATGGTTCGTGGAGATGTAGGAGCTGTTAAATCTGCAGTAGAAAGCGGAAGCGCAGCAGCATCCAGACTTGGTGAGCTCGTAGCTACACACGTAATCCCGAGACCACACACAGACGTAGAAAAAATTCTTCCGGTTCTGAAATAATTTTAATACATAAATTTATTCCGGTAAATGGAAGAAAGCAGGTGTATTCTTGGAATCAAAAAACATTGAACTGATTACAAAAATGGTTATTGATGCCATTAATCAGAATGAAGAAAAAGGAAATGGCTTCATGGTTCCAATCGGAGTATCTGCAAGACATGTTCATCTGACACAGGAACACGTAGAAACATTATTCGGACCAGGTTATCAGCTTACAAAGAAAAAAGACCTGATGGGCGGACAGTTTGCATCAAACGAAACTGTTACCATCATCGGCCTGAAACTTCGTGCGATCGAGAACGTTCGTGTTCTCGGACCTGTCCGCAGTGCTACACAGGTTGAGGTATCTGCTACAGATGCCATCAAACTCGGCATGAATGTTCCGGTTCGTATGTCCGGTGATATTGCAGGAAGTGCACCGATCGCAATCGTCGGACCGAAAGGCGCCATCTATCTGAAAGAGGGATGTATCGTGGCTATGCGTCACATTCACATGTCTCCGGCAGATGCGCAGGCAGCCGGTGTCAAAAACGGCGATATCGTTTCTGTTAAGGCAGATAACGAGCGTGGAACTATCTTTAATCAGGTTGCTATTCGTGTAGACGACAGCTTTACACTGGAAATGCACATTGATACAGATGAAGCAAATGCAGCAAAGATTGCCACAGGCAATACAGTTACCATCATAAAATAAATATCCCTCTGAATCAGCCGGTGGCGAAAGTCACCGGCATT
The DNA here is from genome assembly GCA_934371915.1 of uncultured Blautia sp. GTDB lineage: Bacteria > Bacillota > Clostridia > Lachnospirales > Lachnospiraceae > Blautia_A. The sequence continues at coordinate 3,715 of CAKROE010000019.1, forward strand.
AGGGGTTAAACGATAATGCGGAGGCACACACATGATAGTAGGTAAAGTAGTTGGAAGCATTGTTTCCACTCGTAAAAGTGACAAGTTGATAGGACAGAAATTCATGATCGTGGAGCCGGTGCATCATATGAAAACTGACTTATCCCAGATCGTTGCAATCGATATCATCGGTGCAGGTATCGGGGAATATGTGTTGGTGGCACAAGGAAGCGCGGCCAGAATCGGCTGCGGCGAAGAAACAGCACCGATCGATGCGGCAATAGTCGGTATCGTCGATGATGGTGCAGGATTGGAGTAACGCCATGGAAATCAAAGATTTACAGAAAATTATGCAGGACAATGGTGTTGTAGGTGCAGGTGGTGCCGGATTTCCGTCATATGCCAAGCTTACAGACAAGGCTGACACAATTCTTCTGAACTGTGCAGAATGTGAACCATTGCTGAAACTTCACAGACAGTTACTTGAGAAGCATGCATATGAGATCATGAAGACATTCCACATGGTTATGGAGACCGTTGGTGCTTCACAGGCAATCATCGGAATCAAGAAATCATATGTACAGACGATCAAAGCACTGCAGCAGAACATTGAAGAATTCCCTGGTCTGAAGATTCATCTTCTTGATGAAGTGTACCCGATGGGTGACGAAGTTGTGCTGATCTATGAAGCTACCGGACGTGTCTGCAGACCTGGCGGACTGCCGATTGAGCAGGGCGTCATTGTATTCAACGTAGAGACTATTTACAACGTATATCAGGCAATGGAAGCACAGAAGCCTGTTACAGAAAAATATGTTTCCGTTGTAGCAGAAGTAGAAAACCCGGTGACAGTAAAAGTTCCGCTGGGCTGTACTTTGGATGAAGTAGTAGCACAGGCCGGTAACATTACAACCAAAGATCCTGTTTACTTTGTAGGCGGCCCGATGATGGGACGCATCGGTAACGGTTCAGATCCGGTTACCAAAACAACAAACGCAGTTCTGGTTCTTCCGAGAGATCATCAGATCGTTATGAAGAAACAGAGAACATCTGCAATCGATTTAAAACGTGCAGCATCTATCTGCTGCCAGTGTAACACCTGTACGGACCTCTGCCCGAGACATAACCTCGGACATCCGATCGATCCGGCCCGCTTTATGAGAGCAGCATCTGCTGGTGATTTCAGAGATGTGAATCCATATATCGATTCCGCATTCTGCAGTTCCTGCGGTGTATGTGAGATGTATGCATGCCCACAGAGTCTTGCTCCGAGAACACTTCTCGCAGATATGAAGGGCGGACTTCGTAAAGCAGGTATCAGACCTCCTCAGGGAGTACAGCCGGTTCCGGTACAGCCTTCAAGAGAATATCGCAAGGTTCCGGAAGAACGACTGATGGCACGTTTGGGACTGACCAAATATGATAAGGACGCACCGATGGACGAGAACGTTGTTCCGGCATCCAAGGTTAAGATCCTTTTAAGCCAGCATATCGGCGCACCGGCACAGGCAATTGTGAAGACAGGCGATATGGTAACAAAAGGCCAGATGATCGCGCAGCATGCTGACGGATTAAGCGTAAGCATTCATGCAAGTATCTCCGGTAAAGTAACAGAAGTAACAGACCGCCACATCATAATTGCAGCAAAGTAGAAAGGACGTGCAGAAAATGAGTAAAGCAATCGGAATGATTGAATTTAAAACGACTGCCACAGGTATCACAGCAGCAGATGCCATGGTAAAGACATCTGAGGTCGAGATTGTCGAGGCACAGACCGTATGTCCGGGCAAATATATTGCAATTATCACAGGCGATTTAAGTGCAGTAAAAGCCGCTGTTGACGCAGCAGTAACTACTTACGAGGACAAATGTATCGACAGCTTTGTACTTGGTAATCCTCATGAGTCCCTGTTCCCGGCTATGTACGGAACAACTCAGATTGAAGGAATCAGTGCTCTGGGTATCCTTGAGACATATGATGCTGCATCTATCATCGAAGCAGCAGACCAGGCAGCAAAAACAGCAATCGTAGACGTTATCGAATTACGTATTGCAAAAGGTATGTGTGGAAAATCCTACATGCTTCTTACCGGTGAGGTTTCTGCAGTAGAAGCTTCCATTGAGAAAGCTAAGAATCTCGTTGCATCCAAGGGAATGTATCTGGATTCCTCAGTAATCGCTCATCCGGATCAGAGAATGATCGATTCTATCCTTTAATTAAAATAAATGTTCTCAAAAGGGGGCAAAGTAAATGCTGGCATTAGAAAGACGGAATTTAATTCTTGAGAAATTACAGACAGAAAAAAGAGTCGTTGTAAGTGAACTCAGCCAACTGTATGAAGTTTCTGAAGAAACGATCCGCCGGGATCTGGACAAGCTCGAAAAAGAAGGCCTTGCGACCAAAAGCTATGGCGGAGCTGTCATAAAAGAGGATGTAAGTATTGACTTGCCCTTTAATATTCGAAAAAACCAGAATGTAAGCGGTAAACAGAAGATGGCTGAACTTGCAGCCTCCCTTGTAAAAGAAGGCGACCATATTTTCCTTGATGCGAGTACGACAGCAGTTTTTGTTGCAAAAGCGCTCAAAGAAAAAGAACGCCTGACCGTGATCACAAATTCCATGGAGATCCTTCTTGAATTATCAGATGTTTCCGGCTGGAATATTATTTCCACCGGTGGTGTTATGAAAGAAGGATATCTTGCTTTCCTCGGTTCCAGAACTGAGGAAGCAATCCGATCCTATTTTGTAGATAAGGTAATTATTTCCTGCAAAGCGCTGGATCATGAGTGGGGAATCATGGAGTCACAGGAAGCATTTGGTACAACCAAGAAGGCAATGATCGCATCCGGCCGTGAGAAGATTCTGGTAGTAGACAGTACAAAATTTGATCAGACCGCATTTTCCGTTGCGGGAAAACTGCGGGATATAGATGTGATTGTGACCGATCGGAAGCCATCAGATAAATGGCTGGCACATTTTGCCGATGAAGGCGTAAAGTGCCGTTATCCGGGTATGCAGTCATAGAAAAGGAGCAACAGATATGAAGACCTTTGGAATGAAAACTGTCATTCATTTTGGAGACAACGCTCTGGATCGTCTGAGAGAGATACCATACAAGAGAGTACTCATCATTACGGATCCTTTTGTAGTGCAGAGCAAAATGATTGACCTGATTACAGAGCCTTTGGCAAAGGGCGGCATTGAGTACGACATTTTCAGTAATGTAGTTCCGGATGCGCCAGTAGATAAGGTGGCAGACGGTGTTAAGAAATTTTTAAGCTATCAGCCGGAAGCAGTTATTGCAGTTGGCGGTGGATCTGCTATCGATTCCTCCAAGGCAATTCGTGAGTTTGCACTGAAGATCAACCATTACAGTGACGTTGGTCTGATTGCCGTTCCTACAACAAGCGGAACAGGTTCAGAGGTTACATCCTTTGCAGTTGTAAACGACACCGAAGCCAAGGTAAAATATCCACTTATTTCACCAAGTCTGACAGCAGATGAGGCGATTCTGGATGCAGAATTAGTAAAAAGCGTACCTCCGGCTATCACAGCTGATACAGGTATGGACGTATTTACCCATGCACTGGAATCCTATGTAAGTACCGATCATAATGAATTTTCAGCAGCACTTGCCGAAAAAGCAATGGAAATCTGTGGTGTATTCCTCTTAAGAGCTTATCTTGATGGAAGTGATATGCACGCAAGACAGAAAATGCATGTAGCATCCTGTCTGGCAGGACTTTCCTTCAATACAGCAGGACTCGGAATCACACACAGTATGGCACATCAGCTTGGCGCACAGTTCCATATTCCACATGGACGCGCAAATGCAATGCTTCTGCCGCACATTGTAGAATTTAATGCAAATATCAACAAACGAAGCAGAAGTCAGAAGACATATCTTCCTTCCGTAGAAAGATATGCATCCGTCGCACATATCCTGGGACTGAGCAATTATAATCAGGTAATGAGCGTACGTTCTCTCGTAAACTGGATTCAGTTTATGCAGAAAGAAATGAATATCCCGATGACAATTCAGGAAATCGGAACGATCAGCCCGGATGAATATTTCGGAGCAATCGACAAGATGGCAGATGCAGCGCTTGCGGATGCATGCACAACAACCAATCCGAGAATCCCGACCAAAGAGGATATTATGAAGATTTACAAAAAACTCTGGTCTTTCTAAAGGCCGGGTGAGCAGGAGATGCCGGAATGAACACTTACAGCAAAAATGGAGATAAGGGGACAACAAATCTTGTCCACACAAAGAATGTCTCAAAGTCTGATGACCGCGTTCGGCTGTTTGGGGACCTTGATGAATTGAATAGCTATCTGGGTCTTGTCAAGACGATGATCGATGAAACGGACACAATCTGTATGCTCGAGAAGGTGCAGACGACTTTGCTTATGATCATGGATGGAGTGGCAGATCCTTTTAACAGAGAATATAAGGTAGACGATGACAAAACAGAGCTTCTGGAAGAAGAAATCTCCCGACTTGAGGAACTTTTTCCTCACAGTATGGAGATGCGTCTTCCGGGGCGGTGCCGTCTGTCGGCGGAGATAGATGTGGCAAGAACTGTGGCACGACGCGCGGAGAGAGCGCTGGCTGCAGTGAGCGTCAAATTTGGTGCAGATAACGGAGCCAAAAAATATATGAACCGTCTGGCAGATTATCTTTATACACTTGCCAGATATGCCGATGCAAAAAACAGTGGAAAAGCAGCCGCTGTTGTGGAAAAATCAGCAGAAAGTGCTGTGCACGGTGGAAAAGATGAGGTCAGAACCATGGAAACAAATCAGACAGGTACAGTAAATGAGACTGTTATTCAGGAAGTACTCCGGAAAATGGGCATTCAGGGAAGAATTTCTCTGGACAGCGCGAAACGCCTGATCGAGAAGATTGAACAGGAAGCAGAGCGCCGCGGCAAAAAAGCCGTAATCGCGGTTTGTGGACCGGATGGAAATCCGATTGCTGTACATGTGATGGATGGAGCTTTTCTGGTAAGCTTTGATGTGGCCACCAAGAAAGCATATACTTCTGTTGCAGTCAAGATGTCCACGCAGGAGCTGAGTGTACTTGCACAGCCGGGCGGAACATTCTATGGTGTAGACAAGATGGACAACGGCAGGATCGTAATCTTTGGAGGCGGTGTTCCGCTCAAAGTTGGAGATACGATTATCGGAGGCCTCGGTATCAGCGGTGGAACCGGTGAAGAAGACCACAGCCTTGCCGAATATGGATTATCTGTATTGAATGAAGTACTTTAAAAGGAACCCTTCGGGGTTCCTTTTTTGCATTGCATATCGAGGAGGCGCCGGTGGCGCGTCCGCCGATTATGCTTTCTTATATTTCCCTGGAGTGATTCCCTTGTATTTCTTGAAGGTACGGATAAAGTAGCTCAGATCATTAAAACCGTTACGGTAGGCAATTTCTGTGATCGAATCATCGGTAGTGGAAAGCTGGTAACATGCATGCTCGATCCGTTGATGGTTCAGATAATCCATTGGTGTCTGGTGGGTCATTTCCGAAAAGAACCGGCAGAAGTACTTCGGCGACATGGATACCGAAGCAGAAAGCTGCTGCAAAGTAAGCGGGGAAGCATAGTTGTGCTCGATAAAATCCAGTACCTGCTTGAGCTGTAAGATTCTCTTATAATCCCGCCTTGTACGTGTGACGCTTTCAAGATAGTAATGATTACCAAAAACAAGCCCGAAAAAGTGGTAAAATTGTCCAATCACCGTCATTTCATAACCGACGGGCTTTTTCCAGAGCGCGTCAAAAAGACTGTTTGCAGCATCACAGATATCCGGATACTTTGGTGAAAAATGATGGTAGATCAGGATTTCCTGACGCAGGATTTTCTGCATATATCCGGCACAGGCCGAGTTGTTTTTCAAAAAGAAGTTTCCGTCAAAGACAATACACTGGTAGACACAATCATCAGGAATCCCGCTGTGCAGGATGCCGCTGTGAACAAAAATGATATCCCCCGGCATTGCGATGAAGCTTTTTTCGTCTAAAGTGACGGTGAGAGAGCCGGTCAGGATTCGGATGATTTCATATTCGACATGCCAGTGGTAAGACATGACATAGCGAGGATGGTTCGATTCAATATGGTGAAATTCAAAAGGAAAGTCATAAGTTCCTCTGAGACGGTCTTCATTACGGTCAAGATCGTGCAAAATAAGTTCCTCCCTGCAGTAAGTTTATAGATTTTTTACAAAATAATTAAAAAAAGTGAATATTGTACTGTTTTTTGCTATTATATCACAAGTAATTCTGCTTTGGCAATTGTATACTATGAAATATAGGAAACAATGAAGTTTTTTGGTGAAAACTTCTTGAAAACAATCTATTTCATTAAATCAAATGGAGGTAATCAATCATGGCAAAGAGCAGATTAGTAGGCAGCTATCCGGTTATCGGTATCAGACCAACCATCGATGGTCGTAGAGGAGCCCTTGACGTAAGAGGATCTCTTGAAGAACAGACAATGAACATGGCTAAGTCCGCTGCAAAGCTTTTTGAAGAAAATTTAAAATATTCTAACGGAGAACCGGTTAAAGTTGTTATCGCTGATACAACAATCGGACGTGTAGGTGAGAGTGCAGCATGTGCTGATAAATTCCGTAAAGAAGGCGTTGATATCACACTGACAGTTACACCTTGCTGGTGCTACGGCGCAGAAACAATGGATATGGATCCACAGACAATCAAAGCTGTATGGGGCTTCAACGGTACTGAAAGACCTGGCGCAGTTTATCTTGCATCCGTTCTTGCTACACATGCACAGAAAGGACTTCCGGCATTCGGTATCTACGGACATGATGTACAGGAAGCTGATGACACATCTATCCCGGATGACGTTAAAGAAAAATTACTGAGATTCGGCCGCGCAGCAGTTGCAGCAGCATCCATGAGAGGAAAATCCTATCTGCAGATCGGTTCCGTTACAATGGGTATCGGCGGATCTATCATTGATTCCGATTTCATCGAATCCTATCTTGGAATGCGTGTTGAATCCGTTGACGAGGTAGAAATCATCCGTCGTATGACAGAAGGCATCTATGATCACGCAGAATTCGAAAAAGCTCTCAAATGGGCTAAAGAAACATGTAAGATCGGTTGGGATAAAAACCCAGAAGAACTGCAGTTCTCTCCGGAAAAGAAAGAAGAGCAGTTTGAATTTGTAGTTAAGATGGCAGTTATCATCAAAGAGCTGATGAACGGCTGTGATAACCTTGACCCGGCATTCTCCGAAGAAGCAATCGGACACAACGCTCTGGCAGCTGGTTTCCAGGGACAGAGACAGTGGACAGACTTCTATCCGAACGGTGACTTTGCAGAAGCTATGCTGAACACATCCTTCGACTGGAACGGAGCTCGTGAGCCATACATCCTCGCTACAGAGAATGACGTCCTTAATGGTCTTGGAATGATGTTCATGAAACTCCTTACAAACAGAGCTCAGATCTTTGCTGACGTTCGTACATACTGGAGTCCTGAGGCTGTTAAGAAAGCTACAGGATATGACCTTGAAGGTGTAGCTAAAGAAGCTGGCGGATTCCTTCACCTGATCAACTCCGGTGCTGCATGCCTCGACGCTAACGGCGAAGCAAAAGACGAAAACGGCAATGCTGTTATGAAACAGTGGTGGGATATCACAGAAGAAGACCAGAAAGCAATCATGGATAATACAGAATGGTGTATGGCCGACAACGGATACTTCCGTGGAGGCGGATACTCCAGCCGTTATGAAACAAAAGCTCAGATGCCTGCAACAATGATCCGTCTGAACCTTGTAAAAGGACTTGGACCGGTTCTGCAGATCGCAGAAGGATGGACAGTAGCCCTTCCGGCAGAAGTATCTGACAAACTCTGGAAACGTACAGACTACACATGGCCATGTACATGGTTCGCTCCAAGATGCGATGGCAAAGAGGGACCGTTCAAAACAGCTTATGATGTAATGAACAACTGGGGAGCTAACCACGGTGCTATCTCCTACGGACACATCGGAGCTGACCTGATCACAATGTGCTCTATGCTTCGTATCCCGGTATCCATGCACAACGTTCCGGAAAAAGATATCTATCGTCCGGCAGCATGGAATGCATTCGGAATGGATAAAGAAGGTGCAGACTTCCGTGCTTGCAAGAACTACGGACCACTGTACAAATAATAAAACAGGCTTTATTTGAAATGCCATGATAAATGCAATGACCTCGGAGAATCCTCCGGGGTCGTTGTGTTTTTGGGAGATATTATCCATACTGTAAATGTGTCGAAAAACATCAGTTTTTTATTTCTTTTTTATGACAAAAAAGGATTATCATTGTGCTGTGTCTGTGGTATGATAGGTTCAGAATTTCAAAAAGATATAACTTTAAGAAAAATAAGGAAGATATACGGAGTGAAGGGGAGAAAATAAAATGAAGAAACTGGCAAAGAGTCTTCTGGTCATTTCGATGGGACTTTTTATGAGTGTCAATGTCATGGCAGATGTGCAGACAGGTAAGACACAACCGGATTACAGCACAGACTATTATATGATCGTGGAATCAAAAGCAGGAGGAATTGATCTTTATTCTCAGCCAGATTTTGATTCGACAAAGCTGAATGATAAGCAGATACCAAACGGTACAGCACTTCATATTACGGGAGAAGTTGAAGATACAGAGAATAATCGAACCTGGGGGTATACAGAATACCACAAGATGAATGGATATGCAGCACTGGATGAGTGCCGTCCGGCGCAGTCCCGGAAGGAGGCTATTGATTCAGAACTGTATATCGCAGGAAGGGATCATGTAAATTATAATGCGGATTATGATGTAAAAGCCTATGCAGAAGAAGGCACGCAGAAGCTTTATCAGGGACCGGGTGAGAAATACGGCGAGGTTCCGGGTGTACGCGACATCGAAAACGGAGAAACGCTTCATATTACACAAGATGCTGAAATGGTGGACGGAAGTCACTGGGGTGTGACAACGGTAGATGGAACCGAGGGCTGGATGGATCTGGAGAAGACAGAAGAGTGGCTGAAAGAACATCCGGAAGCACAGACAGAAGGCGTTGATGCTGAACCTGTGACAGAAGAAGCAGCTGATGCTGAACCGGCAGCAGAAAATGCAGTCAACGCAGAGCCGGTCGAGGATTCAGAAGAGACAACAGCGTCGAAAGCAACGGAAAAATCAGCGACGACAACCACACCGAAAGCAACTGCAATACCGAAGGCAACGATAACATCGGAAGTGACAGTAACTCCGAAACCGACCACGACCACCGAAGCAACAGAAACTACGGCGTCGACTGAGACAACCGAGCCGACTGAGACACCGGCACCGACCGCAGCAACTGAGCCGACTGAGACACCGGCGGCAGCAGCGGCTACAGAAGCGGCTGAAACTCCGGCGGCAACAGCAACAGCCGAATCGGAAAAAGAAGATACAGAAGCTGCACAGGATGAGACAGATGCCGAGAGCCGTCAGGCTTCCGGACAGGATGTCAGAAGCACATCCGGCCACTGGTACCAGAATCCGTTTATCTGGATCATTGCGGTGGCAGTTCTGGCAGTAGCAGGATTATTGATCTATCATTATAAGAAACGATAGAGAGTAATGATCATTCATAAGAAATGATAGAGAGTAATGATCATTCATAAGTTTACAGAGGAGAGGCCTGAAAAGGCTTCTCTTTTTGCGTGATGAATGAGGTTTTGGGGTAAGCTGTTGACTTGTGTTGCACTTACTAAAACTGGAATCAACGGATTCTGGGAGCTTTGTTGACCCTGATAGGAGTTACTTATGCTTGAAGCATCCAATTTTAGTGTTTGCAATACCTCGGAATAGACTTACTGCAATAAAAGTCATCCGATTTATAGAGATTTTGTGGACTCAATTTCAACTTACTAGGGTCAGGGGTATTTGTTTAGCTTGATTTTGTGGACCAAGACAGTACTTACTATAATCAGAGTCATCGACGGCCCGGAATTTGGATACCTTGTATTGTACATACTATAATCAGAGTCATCGACGGCGCGGGATTTGGATACCTCGTATTGTAGATATTGTTATCAGAGTCATCGACGGCCCGGAATTTGGTTACCTTGTATTGTACATACTATAATCAGAGTCATCGACGGCGCGGAATTTGGATACCTCGTATTGTAGATAGTGTTATCAGAGTCATCGACAGCGCGGAATTTGGATGCCTCGTATTGTAGATAGTGTTATCAGAGTCATCGACAGCGCGGAATTTGGATACCTCGTATTGTAGATAGTGTTATCAGAGTCATCGACGGCGCGGAATTTGGATACCTCGTATTGTAGATAGTGTTATCAGAGTCATCGACGGTCCGGAATTTGGATACCTTGTATTGTAGATAGTGTTATCAGAGTCATCGACAGCGCGGGATTTGGATACCTCGTATTGTAGATATTGTTATCAGAGTCATCGACAGCGCGGGATTTGGATACCTTGTATTGTACATACTATAATCAGAGTCATCGACGGCCCGGAATTTGGATACCTCGTATTGTAGATAGTGTTATCAGAGTCATCGACAGCGCGGAATTTGGATGCCTCGTATTGTAGATAGTGTTATCAGAGTCATCGACAGCCCGAAATTTGCTTACCTTGTATTATACTTGTTATTATTTAGACTATCCTGATGTCCTGATTTGCACTGCTGTCTGTGTGGGAGGACTATCCAAAAGGTTAGCTCTGATACGAACAGGAAAATATTCCGCGTAAATGTGAAATTTCGTACAATTTCTGTCCAAACGGCCCCACTTTATTGACAGGAAATATAAGTCATGGTAAATTTATGATATGTATATGTTTCAATAGGATAAGTCTGGCATAAGACAAATTATGCTGAATAACAAAACGAAAGAGATGACATTGTGGCATTAAGACGAGAGAGAATGAGACTTGGTGACCTGCTCATCAGGCAGAACGTTCTTACAGAAGAAAAACTGAAACAAGCACTGGAACTGCAGAAGGGAAGCGGCAAGAAGATCGGAGAGGTTCTCGTAGAGAATGGCTTTATTACTGAAGAAATGATTGCCAGGGCACTCCAGACACAGCTTGGCTTAAAGATGATCGAACTTACCGGTGTGACGATTCCGAAAGAAGTCCGTAATCTGGTCAGCGTGAACATTCTTAAGAAATACCAGTGCATTCCATTTGAGCTTGACCCATATAATGCAAATATCCTGCATCTTGCGATGTCCGATCCGATGGATATGGCGGCAATTGACGATATTTCCATTGTCACAAACCTGCAGGTGGAACCATATATTGCGACACCGCGTGATATACTTGCGGCAATCGACCGCTGCTATGGTGCATCCGAGACTATGGATGCAGCGAGACGATTCACACGTGAACGTGAACAGCTTCGTGGAAATACTGAAGAGACAGCAGCAGAAGCAGATGTCAGCGATGCACCGATCGTACAGCTGGTACGTTCGCTGATTGAGCAGGCGGTACGCCAGAGAGCCAGTGATATTCATATCGAAGCACTGGAGACAAAGGTTCGTGTGCGCTACCGTATCGATGGTGCTCTCTATGAAAAAATGGTCTATGATAACAGTCTTCTTCCGGCAATTTCCACCCGTATCAAGATTATGGGCGGCATGGATATTTCAGAAAAAAGAAAGCCGCAGGATGGCCGTATGTCCGTTATGGTTGACCGTCGGGAATACGATATCCGTATTTCCTCGATTCCGACTGTTCATGGCGAGAAGATTGTTATGCGTATTTCTTCAAAACTGAACCTGACCAGGGATATTAAAGAACTCGGTCTGGATCAGGAAGAGATGGCAATCCTGCAGCATATGCTTGCAAAGCCGTATGGAATCATGTTTGTAACCGGTCCTACAGGAAGTGGTAAATCTACGACATTGTATACGGCACTCAGCGCCTTAAATAAAGAAGCTGTCAATATTGTAACAGTTGAAGATCCTGTCGAAGCAGATCTTGAGGGCATCAACCAGATTCAGGTAAACAACAAAGTTGACCTGACTTTTGCATCGGCACTTCGTTCGATTCTGCGTCAGGACCCGGATATCATTATGATCGGTGAGATTCGAGATCAGGAGACCGCTTCAATTGCTGTGCAGGCTTCTATTACCGGTCACCTCGTTGTTTCGACCATGCATACCAACAATGCGGTCGGTACCCTGAACCGTATGGCAGATATGGGAGTTGCCCGTTATCTGATATCTGATGCGATCATTGGTGTTATTGCGCAGCGACTTGTACGTAAACTTTGTCCGCATTGTCGCAAGAAACGTCTTGCAACGGACAAAGAAAAACGGATTCTCAGGCGTTCTCTTGCAGAAGAAGTTGAAATTTATGAGCCGGGTGGCTGCAAACTCTGTAATAATACCGGTTTTTTTGGAAGAACCGGTGTATTTGAGATCATGGAGGTCAATGAAGAGATGCGTAAGCTGATCGCAGACGATGCAACGACTGAGGAAATGATCGCAGCAGCCAAGAAGAACGGCATGCATACACTTCGTGAGAATGGCATCCGCTATGTACTTGAGGGAGTTACATCTATCGGCGAGATGCTGAAAGCTTCCTACGAAGAATAATAACAGAAATCAGGTAGTGATAAATGTATGATCTGAAAGATCTTTTAAAGAGATCCATAGAAGAAAATGCGTCTGACGTCCACTTCACCGTGGGCAAACCGCCCTGTTACCGTATCGATGGCGTACTGACCGCCATCGAAGGAGAGCGCCTGATGCCCGACACTCTGGAAGAACTTCTTTTTCCGATCATGGAAGAACGGCACAGAGAAGAATTAAAGCATGACGGTCAGACCGACTTTGCCTACGCCATAGCTGGGGTGGGCCGTTTTCGTGTCAATGTTTTCAGGCAGAGAGGCACACTGGCATCCGTTATGCGATGTCTTCCGTTTGAGATTCCGAAGCCGCAGAGCCTCGGTATCCCAAAAGAAGTTGTAGATGTCACGAACCGTAAGAGAGGACTTGTCCTTGTTACCGGGCCTACCGGAAGTGGTAAATCCACGACTCTGGCATCCCTGCTTCATGTAATCAACCAGAGTTATCCTTATCATATTATTACGCTGGAAGATCCGATCGAGTATCTTCACCGGCATGACAAATCCATTGTCAACCAGCGTGAGATCGGAAGCGATTCCGGAAGCTATGGAGCAGCGCTCCGTGCGGCACTCCGTGAAGACCCGGATGTTATTCTGGTCGGAGAGATGAGAGATCTTGAGACAATTTCGACTGCGATCACAGCAGCAGAGACAGGACATCTCGTATTTTCGACACTGCATACGATCGGAGCGGACAAAACCATCGACCGAATCATCGATGTATTTCCGCCGGATCAGCAGCAGCAGATCCGCATCCAGCTTGCAGCAGTCCTTGAATGTGTGGTTTCCCAGCAGCTCATCCGTAAAGAACATGGAGGCAGGGTAGCTGCACTGGAAGTACTGTTTGCAAACAATGCAGTACGCAATCTGATCCGTGAGGGGAAGACCTTCCAGATTCCGTCTGTCATGCAGACAAGCAGGAGAGCCGGGATGATCACGATGGATGATGCTTTGTATGATCTCTTTATAAGAGGCGAGATCAGTCAGGATGCGGTAGTGACTTATGCACAGGATCCGGTTGCAATGAACCGTAAGGTGAATTTTGAGATTTAACAGAAAGGACTGAGCAGATGCCCGGTTATACTTATGTTGCCATCGATGAAAAAGGCAAAGAAAAACGTGGCAGAATGGACGCGGAAACCCGGGATGCGGTTTCCCAGCAGCTAAAAAAAGACGGGCTTTTTCCTGTTGAGATCAAAGAACAGGGAGTCATGAATAAAGACATTGATTTTTCCATCGGAAAGAAGGTCAAGCCGCGAGACTTAAGTGTGTTCTGCCGGCAGTTTGTCAGCATTACGCAGGCAGGTGTTCCTATGAAAGAAGCACTGCAGATGATGACAGAGCAGACAGAAAATAAATGGCTCAAAAAGGCGACTGCCGATGTACTGGTCAATGTGGAAAAAGGTAATACACTGGCAGATTCCATGGCATCGATTCCGGATATCTTCCCGCCGATGCTGGTCAATATGGTGGCGGCAGGTGAGTCCTCCGGCAGTCTGGAAATGTCATTTAACCGAATGGCAACACATTTTGAAAAAGAAGCGAAACTAAAGGCAACGATCCGTAAGGCGACGATCTATCCGATCATTCTGATCTGCGCGGTGATCGGTGTGATTGCGGTCATGCTTTTGTATGTTATCCCGATTTTTATTGATATGTTTGCCGACCTTGATGTCGAGATGCCGGCACTGACTATGGGCGTTATGAATGTCAGCAAATGGACGGCGGGGCACTGGTATGTGATTCTTGCAGTTGTCGTGGCCGTGGTGGTAATCTATCGCCTGGTTTACAGTACAGAGCAGGGAAGGCTGAAGATTGATTATATTAAAATGAAGATCCCGCTTTTTGGCAAGCTGACCGTCAAAACCGCATGTGCGCAGTTCGCGCGGACAATGAGTACTCTGATGGCAGCCGGTATTTCTACGACGGAATGTCTTGATACTGTGACAAAGATCATCAACAATATTCATTATAAGAATGCTTTACAGAAAGCAAAAGAAGAAGTTATGAAAGGTATTCCGCTGTCGGAGCCGCTTGCGGCAAGTGAAGTGTTTCCTCCGATGGTCTGCCATATGACCGGAATCGGTGAAGAAACCGGTAATATGGAAGAAATGCTCAGCAAGCTTGCGGATTACTATGATGAAGAAGTCGAGATCACGACCCAGAGCGTGCTGGCGGCAATGGAACCGCTGATCATCGTATTTATGGCGCTGATCGTCGGTACACTGGTCATCGCCGTGATCATGCCGATCGGAACGATGTATAACGGACTTGACTCGCTGTAATGCACTTGCGATTGGGAACCGCGTTAAAAGTTTCCACATAATTTTCAGGATGTGGCGCAGGAGTAGCATGGGGGTCCTGTGTTCATCATAAATTTCCCGGTGGCTGGATGAAGTTACGGGAGAAGACAGTAAAAAATATTTATATGAAGGAGATGCATTAAAATGTTTAAACTTCTTAACAAAAAGAAAAACAACAAAGGTTTTACACTCGTAGAACTTGTAATCGTAATTGCAATTCTTGCACTTCTGGTAGGTCTTCTTGCTCCTCAGTATACAAAATACGTTGAGAAATCAAGAAAATCCGCTGATGTTGACAACATGAATGAAATGGTAAAAGCTGTTCAGGTTTATGCTGTTGATAAGGGTGCTGCATCTGGAAATAAAGCAGGTGGCGGAAGCATTACATTAAGCAAAACAGGAGTTACTGTTGATGGTGCAAGTAAAGACGAGATTACAGCTGCATTAACAGAATATGTTCCTAACTATAGTAATATCGCATTAAAATCAAAACAGTGGGGAACTCCGGATCCGACAGCAACATTTACAATTGATGCAGACGGTGGTGTAAAAGTAGAACTTAAACCAGATACTTTTGCTGAATATTCCGAAAGCAAAAAAGAAACTCCAACAACTAATACTCCGTGAGTATAACTCCAAACCCACAAACCATAAGGCTTATGCAAAAGCATAATCCCCCTGAAAGGAATTCCCTATGCTTCTTTTCCTCGATTCTATTCCGTACATCGTAATCTTCATATTTGGAATTGTGATCGGCAGCTTCCTGAATGTCTGTATTTACAGGCTTCCGCTGCATGAATCCATCATTACGGCTCCCTCCCACTGTATGACCTGTGGGAGGAAGCTCAGGTGGTATGACATGGTTCCGGTATTCAGTTGGATCGTACTGGGTGGAAAATGTCGTAACTGTAAATCAAAGATTTCTGTGCAGTATCCGATCATAGAGGCGCTGAACGGCATCCTCTATGTACTGGTATGTGCAGTCAACGGACTGACATGGGTCAGCCTGTTGTATTGCTTAATGGTGTCAGCTCTGCTGACCCTTAGTCTGATTGACTGGCGTACATATGAAATCCCCTTTGGAATCAATGTATTTCTGTTTTTTATCGGTATCGCGGCGACCGTACTTGACCGGGAAAATCTGATTTCACATCTGATCGGTGCTGTCTGTGTCAGTGCTTTTCTGGAAATTTTGTTCCTGTTAAGCGGCGGCAGGGCAATCGGCGGCGGTGATATCAAGCTTATGGCAGCCTGCGGGCTGATCCTCGGATGGAAACAGATCATTCTTGCATTTTTGCTTGGATGTATCATTGGTTCAGCCGTACATACGATCCGCATTAAGGTAAGCGGTGCCGGTCATATGCTGGCAATGGGACCGTATCTTTCAGCCGGAATCTTTCTGGCGGCACTCTGGGGCAATGCATGGATCGGCTGGTATCTTTCCCTTCTGGGTCTGTAGCAGCACTTTATAACTGAAAGAATACTTTCGGTTATAAAAATATACTTTCTGTGAGATACAGAAACTATATTTTTGTGACTGAATGCCAGAATAAAATGAAATCTTCGGATTTTAGAGCGTATAAACGGAGGAAACCTGAAAATGGCAAAAATTTTGACGATAGAAATCGACACAGCACAGATTCGTGTGGCAGAGGTGGACAGCCGAGGTCAGCATATTTACCGCTGTTTTGTACTGCCTGTTCCGCAGGGAGCCGTAGATGACGGACAGATTCGTGATACAAAAAGCCTCGGAAATCTTCTGAAAGAAGAACTTATCGCACAGGGAATCAAAACCAGAAAAGTATTCTTTGTGGCTGGTTCTTCAAGGATTGCCAGCAGGGAGGTCCGTATTCCGTTTGTTAAGAAGGACAGAATCCAGAGTATCATTCAGGAAAATGCAACGGATTATTTCCCGATTGATATTTCCAGTTACGTGATTTCTTACAGCATTATCGATATAGAATCGAAGGAGCAGGAGACCGGCGGTGCCATACGTCAGTATCATCTGATGGTCTATGCAGCGCCGACATCGATTTCTGCTGCATTCCGTGAGGTTGCGGAAGTTGCGGGACTGAATATGACCGGCATCGGATTTACCGGCGACAGCGTTTATTCCGCAGTAAAAAATACTTTTGCAGATGGTTTACATATGCTTGTCAAAATTGAATTTGATTCAACGAGCATCAGTATTATCAAAGATGGGAATCTCGCACTGCAGCGAAACATCAACTATGGTGTCGACAGTGCCATTGAGACAGTCCGTGCTTTTCCACAGTTCGGTGAGAATCTCAGCCAGCAGGAAGCTTTGATGGTTTTGCATGACCGGAGATGTCTTCAGGACAGTCTGAACGGAATCGACACGTCAGACATGGATACACAGGATCAGCTTCTTGAAAATGCCAAAATGGAAGTTACCGAAAGCTTCCGGTATATGGTCGGAAACATTTCCAGAATTATGGATTATTATATTTCCAGAAATACAGATGCTACGTTTTCATCTATTCAGATCTGTGGCCTTGGAGCCGGTATCAAGGGTGTGCGGAGACTTCTTGCCAATGAGCTGGCACAGAGAGTGGAAGTTGTTTATGCACTTGATAAATGCACGTATCCGGAATTTTCCGAAAAAGAGGGACTTTATCTTTATACAGCGGTGATCGCGCCGATGCGTTCCGGTGTGAATCTGATGGAGAAGACAACCCGCAAAAAGAAAGAAAACAAAGATTCCTTAAGCGGTGCGATCCTGATCTGTGTAGTTGGTGTGGCAGCCGGTGTGGCACTGACAGCAGCCGGCGTGGCAAGCCGTGTGTATCAGCAGCATCAGCAGGATTATCTGAATCAGCGAATCAATGAAGAAAGCTCCATAGAGGAGATTTATAATGCATACAATACTGCGCAGGAGCAGTATCAGAATTATCAGAACATGTACCAGTATACAAACACTCCGAATGAAGGGCTGAAAGCATTTTTGGAGGAGATGGAACAGAAGATGCCATCTGACATCACACTGGATACCTTCAGTTCTGATGGCTCTCAGGTAAGTTTCAGCATGCGTGTTTCAAGCAAATCTGCAGCAGCCAATACACTGATGCAGCTTCGTACCTTCGAAAGTCTTGCGACAGTCACGACGACAGGACTTGAGGAGGCGGAAGACGGAACTGTGGCGATGAGTGTGATCTGTACCTATGCAAATCCGGCACCACTGGATAATACCGAAGAATAAGGAGGCAGACGGGACATGAACATTTCTATGCGTGACAAAAAATTATTACTGATGTTTTCCGGTGTAGCGGTATTCGGACTGGGCTGGTTTTTCGGGTATCGTCCGCAGATGGAGGAAGCAGCGAATATCGAGGCGGCAAACAAACCACTCGAAGAACGTCTGTCCAATCTTATGGAGCTTGCGAAAAACAAAGATTTTTATATCAGCGAGACAGAGAGTGCCCAGAGCAAAATCAACGAATATGTAGCGAAATTTCCTTCCGATGTAAAAGAAGAAAACGGCATCGTACTTGCACAGAATATAGAAAATAATATCGGAATGCAGATTACCAATGTCGGAATCGCGGCCAAAGAGTTTGTAGCTTCAATCGACGGAAGTACCGAAGAAGAAATCGCAGAGCAGAATGCGACAATGTCTGAGCAGGCAAACGCACAGACGCAGGAACAGATCGATGAGATCGAGGGTACGGACAGCCAGGCGGCAGAAGATCTTCAGAATGCTTCAGACGCGGCAGCAGCACAGGCGGACAGTGCTTCACAGACACCGGTGCTTTACCGTACACAGGATACCATGCAGTTTACCGGAACCTATGAGAATCTGAAAGATGTAATCGCATATCTTGCAGAGCAGACCGGAAGACTTACGGTAGATAATATGAATGCATCCTACGATACCTCTACCGGCTATCTGACAGGAAGTATTGTAGTCAATATGTTCTCCATGTCGGGAACAGGAAACAGCTATACAGAGCCGGATGCCGGTCAGGTGGCATACGGAACCGGCAATCTGTTCGGAACGCTTGAACGGGCGGCAGCGGCAAATGCAGATCAGGCATCTGAAGGAGATGGCAGCGACGGCCAGAGCGACAACAGCCAGGAAGGAGAAAATACAGACGAAACGACAGCTCCTGCTGATGCTCAGGGTCAGTCATAATATGCATGTATGTTAGAGGGGAAAATATAAGCCCCTCTATCTGTCTATATATCGATACTTCATTCTGGAAAGGAGCAGCCCTATGAATGAGCAAAAAAGAAAAAATCCGAATGCCGGAATGACGCTTCTTGAGGTCATTATCGCAGTCAGTATTTTTTCCATAACGGCGATCGTACTCCTGCAGGCATTTGTTACTTCCGGACGGATCAACCGTAAATCAAATCTTTATCTGGAGGCAACGACGACAGCACAGAACATCATGGAGGAAGTCAAGGCAAAAACTTTCATGGAAGTTTCACAGGCTTTTAACTATCCACTGGATCTGGACGGTAACACAAGGATCAATTTTCTGAATCCACAGAAAGACAAAATAAAAAGCGGCGAGCTTGGAATCCGCGAAGTACTGAAGGCTTCCGGAAGCGGCGGAACAGTTTACAATTCTGTAAGTAAATACAGAGAAGGTATGGATGAATCCAAAGTGACTGCGTCTGTAATATCAACAGATGATGGTAAGACCTGCAAATTTAATCCGAGAAAAAAAGGTTCCAATGCATCGAAATATTATTTCGAATTAACGAATGTGACAGCGAACCGGGAAACCTTTGATGCGCTGGTGGAATTTGACGGAAGCGAAAGCTCCGGCTACAAAGAGGCAGCAGCCACCGGTACCGGAGACGGTAAGAATGATTATCTTGCACCGAATATTTCTGATATGGACAGCAAGACAAATGCATTTCTGATCATGCCGCGTAACTGGGATGAAGAGGCTATGCAGCAGATGGTGGCAGGACAGAAAAGTGCCGCGATCGAGGCAATGAATACGGATGCCGGACAGAAAAGTGCCGCGATCGAGGCAATGAATACGGATGCCGGAAATAATGCGACAGACAGTGATACCTATCAGCCACTGGACTGGAAAGATGTCTACAAATATACAAAGAGAACGCTGCATATCAAGATCGAGGAGAGTGGCGGAACGGTCAGGGCAGAGGCAAGATATGTCTTAAGCGCGTACGACTATAAGAAATCCGGTGGAACAAAGTATGAAACCATGAGCCTCTGTCCATGTGGCGGCAAAGGTGAAGACGAAGATATAGCGGGATGCTTCTGCACGTATAAGAGTGCGTATATACCATTTTACAGCTCTGAGACGGGGGAAGCTCTGAAAAATATTTTTATTTTTTATTATCCGAATTACAATTCAACCAGTGCGACAAATCCATATGACAAGATCATACTGGATAACACGACAAACTATGAAGTCAGTTTCTACGTAACAAAGCAGAGGGACGATACAAATAATGAACCGACTTCCGCACAGGAAGCACAGTATCGTATGTCTCTGACCATCAATGAAAATCCGGCTGCGAGAAACAAGAGCAACTGGAACACAAACCCGAGCCTTTATAAGGCGGTTACGAAACTTCGCACAAATCTTGATTACAACATCAGCGATATGAACGAAGTGCTGAACCGTCCGAAGATCAGCCAGATGTCCCTGACTTATCAGGCGGTTAATGATAAGGGCATCAATGGGGCAAAGGTGACAAATGCATCGGCAAAGAAAGTACTGGACTGCAACAGTCTGGATGACCGGGAAGCAGAGGACCGCATTTATACGGCGAAGGTAAGCGTGTACAAAGCGGGAGCGGCAGCGAAGAATTTTCCGGACAGTGATCTTGTCGTGACACTCGATGGCGCAAAAGAAGATTAAACCTCCGGGGAGGAAGCAATGAGAAACATCACAAAAACAAAAAGACAGCAGAATCAGGGATTTTCACTTTTTACCGTACTGATCGCGGTTTCTTTTGTGGGGATCCTTGGCCTTCTTGTACTTTATATCGCACTTTCGAATTTTAATATGAAAATTACAGACCTGAAGGGTAAGGACAGCTTTTATACGGCAGAACGCGCACTGGAGGAGATCCGTACCGGCCTGCAGGAGGATGTGGGAAATGCCATGTCAAAGGCTTATACGCAGGTTCTCGAAAGCTACAACGTAGAGAACCGTTCACAGGATTCTTCTATGGACAGGCAGCGCCAGAGCGAGTTTCAGGATTGTTTTATCACAGAACTTATGCGCACGCTCCGTGTGTCAAAGACCGAAGATAATATTTATAATATCGAGAGACTTCGCGGATATGTGGATCTGGAGTATGACAACTCAAAAGAATCTCTGATCATCACCAATCCGGCCGGAAGCGCCCCTGTGATGAAAGCAGTCAAAAATGTCGGCAAAAATACAGAGAATAACGGAGTCCTTCTGAAAAATCTTAAGGTAATCTATGTAGATGAAAAAGGAAGAGCATCGATCATCTGTACGGATATCCGTTTGCTTGTTCCGGAAGTACAGTTTCCGACACCGTCCACCCTTCCGGATCTTATGAATATGATCGTTGTGGCGGATAAGGGTATCATCTGCGAGGGAACCGAAAGCACACCGACTTCTATCAATGGAAGTATTTATGCAGGTAATCTGCCGTCTGCACCGGATGCAGATTCTGAGACGAGCATTAAGGTAATACCGGGTGCGAGCCTTAATGTGGAATCCGGAGATAAGGTTGTGTGCAAAGGGGAGATTAGTGTAGGTCTGAATTCTACTTTTACAAGTGCCGGCAGTGTGAATCTGTGGGCACGTGGACTGCATGCAGATTCTGTACAGAATGTGAGTCTTTCCGGTTCGACTTATTTTGCGGATGACCTTACGGTCACAGGCAAAAACAACAACGTAAAGATCAGCGGCAATTATTATGGTTATGGTTCTTATGAATCAGCAACTTCGGATGACTGTGTGTCAAAAGATCAGTATGAACAGTCCGGACTGACGGGAGCCGCTTTAAGCAGTGCAATCGTGATCAACGGCAAAAACACAACACTGGATCTTTCAGATACACAGAAACTGATGATCGCCGGTCGAAACTATATTGCAAGCTCGAAGGTAAAAGCAAACAGCCAGACCAACACCAATGATGTAGTCACAGGCGAGAGTCTGACTGTCAAAGGCACACAGCTGGCATATCTTGCGCCGGCTGAAATCCTCGGAGCATCCGGAAATCCGATGACTTACAATGCTTATCTGACGCTTTTAAATGATGCGGATGAGATTTCCGTCAACTGGGATACCGCTGTCGACAGCTGGGGTGGAAAGACTCTGCGCGATATCGGTGTGGACAGTACGAAACCGGTACAGGCAGTTTTTTATAATGACAACAGTGAGACAGGATATGTATATTTTTATCTGAATTTCACGGATGCACAGAAATCAGCAGATTTTATGCAGATGTATTATCAGAACAATCCTACGGTCAAAGCAAATATGGATAAATATCTTTCCTTTTATTTCGGAGGGGAAGACTCCGGAATCACGGTCAAAGATGCAGATTCCTATCTGCGCTATATCACCAACGGAAACGTACTTTCTTACAGCGGGGCAGATGCGCAGGGAAATATGCAGCAGGCAACCGGTGCAAATCCGGGCGAGAAGATTCTTCAGGAGCAGGTTGGTTATCAGAACAGCTGGTATGCACTGAACCGCAAGATGATCACAAGCTATGATCTTCTGAACAAAAATGTAAAAGAAGATGCCGAAGGTACAACACATGATGAGACAGACGGTGAGCGCAGTGTATATGATAATCTCGTCAATGAAAAGAAAATGATCAATTACATCAATGATAATGTGACGGACGGCACAAAGAAATATGTATTTACGGCAAGCGCTGAAGACGGCGGACTTATGGCAATCATGTACGACAACGGAGAAAGCGGTGCAAACAAGACTCTTGAAATCAGCCAAAGTGATGCCGACAAACTTCGTCTTGTGGTATGTACCGGCGATGTGGAGATTGAGGCAGGTGTGAAATTCCAGGGTATTATCATGGCAAAAGGAACAATTACCCTGAAAGCGGGTGCACAGCTTGAATCTGCACCTCTGGAAGCTGCAAGAGTATTTCAGGCGCAGATGAGTTCCTATGGAGACGGAACAAGCATTAAACCGCAGGATTTCTTCTGGGAAGGCGACAAATATGTTCTCGGAAATTCTGCTTCGTCAGGAAAGAAAGATACGTTGAACGGTTCTGACACATACAGCATCGCGGACTGCGTGACTTATGAGAACTGGAAAAAAGAATAAATTTACAGAATAGAAGGAGGTGAGGGTATTATGAAGCAAAAAAACAAAGGTTTTACACTGGTGGAACTGATCATTGTCATTGCTATTTTTGCTATTCTTCTCGGAATCGCTGTGCCTTCTCTTAATTCGATTCTGGGCTTTCGGGTAAACCGGGCTGCCAATTCCATTGCGGCAGCTCTGGACAAGACAAAGACAGAGGCTTCGAATCGTCTGGTTGGCGAGATGAAGCTGGAAAAAAGAGAAGACGGTTATTATATCAGTTATTATCTTGACCGCGGCAAAGTGGGCGTCGAGTCAAATGTAAAGCAGGATCAGCCGGAAAAAATTGCTCCGGCACGTACCATAATCAGCTATACAATCGATGACGGTACAGAACAGGAACTTGCTGTGGGCGACGGCATTGTGATCACATATGACCGGGCAACCGGTGCGTTCCTCCCTCTGCAGGGAAAGGCATGGACGCAGAAAGCAATTCTTTCGGTACTTGAAAACGGAGAAGATATACCGCTTACGAGAAGTGGTGCGTACTGTACAAAGATCACTGTCAGAGGCGGCGGACGTTATAAGACGCTGAATCTGATTCAGGAGACCGGCAAATATGAGATGGTTTCCGGACACTATTAATTTTGTGTGAGATGAAATACATTCTGTATGAAATGCGATTTTATTATTTTTTGGAGGAGAAGATCCTATGAAGATAAGAAGAATAAAAAATACAGCAGAAAAGCTTAAGAACAGGGGAAGAACGCGGCAGACAGATAACCGGGGCCTGACTCTGATCGAGCTGGTCATTACGGTTGCGATCATCGCGATTTTTTCAGGTGTGGTGATGACATTTATCATGACCGGCAGCAATACATACAGAAGTACATCCAGTAACGCAAAAGTGCAGATGGAGACACAGGAACTGGTTGACAGGATGGAAGACCTGATCATTGATACCAACAGAAGCCTTTATTATGCAAATGGTACAGGCGAAAATACAGGCTCCGAGATCAAAAACGATATCAAGCAGAGCGGAGCCGGCAACAGTGACGGAAACAAGACTTTCATCGTCTGCAACGAATACAAAAATAACGACGGAAACACCAGCCAGTATATCTGTGATGTGATTGACTGGGACAAAGCAGATGCAACTGTTTATTACAGTCAGAGAGAATATACCGCGACAAGCAGTTCGGACGGGACAGGAAAAAATGATGCAGAGACAGCAGCATTTTCTGAGGATGAAGGAGATGTATCCGCATTTTCCCTGGATGAAGAAGACAGTGGAGAACAAAATGTGCGTAATGCCCGTACAAAGGTGAATCGTTCTGTACTTGCGACAGGTATTCTTGATTTTCGTGCAGATATTACCAAAGTAGAATCTGATAATATTGTCCGTTTTCAGCTCAGCACGGAAAATGGAAAAAAAGAGATTGAGACACTGCACAGTGTCAGCCTTCGAAATAAAGTAAAAGTGAAGAAACCGGCAGATTCTGTTGATGATACGGAACCGACCGATGTGGGAATCCGTATTTCCTATGCACCGGCTTCCATGGATCCGGGAGCATCAGACAGGCTCGCATATGATCTGAGCGGAAACGGAAGTATTGACCCGTCAACGATTACATGGAGCGTAGTCAGTGACGGAAAGAACGGAAGCTTCCCGGGCGAAGACCATACCAACGGCAAACTGACCATCAATGAAAATGCGTCAGGTTCAATTACCGTCCAGGTTTCGGTGAAGACCAGTTCCGGCAAGTGGATCACTTCCGCACCGGTGACGATCCAGATCACGGCGAAAGCGACACCGGCACCGACCGAGGCACCGGAACCGACTGCGACACCGGTACCGACAAGTACACCAGTGCCGACCGCAACACCAGCACCAACAAGTACGCCAGTGCCGACACCAGTCCCGACAGATGGGGAGATTATCCTTGGCGCAGATGCGAAATATGATACAGTTATAGCAGGTGAAACGTATCAGTGTACAATCTATCATGATTATGGTTTCCGTTTTAAACCAAAAGATAGTGGTAATAATTATTCGGTAACATGGTCTTTGAAAGGACAACCGGCAGGCATTTCAATGGGAGGCGGTCAGAATACGGATCAAACAGTTTCTGTAAATGTAAATGCAGTGAATGGCTTTGTTTTGTGTGCGGATTATGTAAATCGAGACAGTGGAAAGACCGTGCATGTTGAAAGAGAATTTAAAGTAGCATCGAAGACCAAGCTTCAGCTCTGGGATGAGGACAATCACCAGATTGCAGAGAATGGTGAGGTCACTGTAACGAAATCTTATCAGCTGCGTGCATTAGTTGAAGTCTATGATGCGAGTGGAAATGTATCAGATGTTCCAATCGTAGCAAATAAAGCAGAAACGACTGTACAGGCAAACTGGCAGACAGTGAATATGTCAGCAGATGGTCAGGGATGGACGTATGAACCGAAAAAACCGGAAAATGTAAAGATTACGCTTCAGTTGCGTAAATATACGGGAACCTTCTGGAGTGCAAACAACAATTTCCCAACAGATAATGCGGATTACAATGCAGCGTTTAATGCAAAAGCAGTACTTCCGGCATATCATGCAGAGATTGTCGGTCCGGATAAGATTGGATATGACGAATCTGCAGAATTCTATCTGTTATTGACAGATGCAGATGGAAATCCGGTTGATGCAAAGGTCACATGGAGTGGAAATTATAATGGAACCGGTGGAAATATGACTCCAAATGAGACAAGAACAGGAGAAAATAATAAGGTAAGGTTTGACCCATATAATAAGGAGAAAGAGGCTGTCTATCCAGTATTTGCTACGTATAAGATTCTGGATGCAGAAGTGACAGTTACAAAAAATATTACCGTTACAAATAAATGAGAAAGTTTGTTGGCTTTTTCGTTTGAGGTGTATTTGACGAGAATTGTTTTGGCAAAATCAGGAGGCAATTTTATACATGAAATTCAAACACAAGAAACTTTTTATCTCCGGCACGGCGGTGGCTGCCGCCGGTGCACTGGGAGTGGGCGCGCTTTTGCAGTCGGTGCTCTCAGTGCAGGCATCATCCGAGATGATGCCCGGTATTGAAACCATTGTAAGCGAAAACACAGAGGATGATCCATTCCGTATTCTGGAACTGGTTGATTCCAGTGAAAATGCGGAGATCGGATATTACATATCGGGGCAGGAGCCAAGTCTGAAATTATATCAATATCAGTATACAGATGCGGACGGGAATACGCAGACCGTACATTTTTCCACGATAAAGGATGCACTGAGCAAACTACCGGAGAAATACAGGACGGAATTTGTCATGAACGTCCGGCTGGATGATTCCGGACAGATTGATGAAAGTATAAGCACCGGAATCAAAAAAATCAGAGATGCGGCGGGCAATGACACGAGTCAGTATCCGTTGTCGTTGTCTGATTATCAGGAAAAATATTTCCTTTCGGACGGCGACGATGCTTCGGACTGGACAAAAGTTGATCTGACAGATTTTGACGGCAATTCCCGTACGGATACGGTAACAGTCAACGGTTCTTATGTCGAGAATACTGCCGGTACCGGTGATTACACAAAAGGCGATCAGGAATATTATCCGATCCGAAATGATGTAGATGCAGATAAGCAACAGACGGAAAAATTTCGCGAAAACATCCAGAGCTTTGAAGAATCGACAGGCAGTAATGCACGCGGAGCTTATTATCTGGAGTTTGAAAAAGTACCGAATACCAAGATCAACAATGCACTTGCAGATGAGAATGACAAAGGACAGAAGTCGCTTCTTCCGGAATATGATTATGCGAATGGCAGATACGGCTATTACCAAAATGTCTATACAACTCTGACAAAAGAAATTACGGAGCAAATCAACAACAATGATTATCAGTTCCCCGGAGAAAAACCGGATGAAGTAGATGAAGGCAAGGCTGTTCTTGTGCGGGACATTCCGAAGGAAGCAGTGGAGACGACGAGTACCGTATCGGATAACAGTGGCTTTGACGGGGAAAACGGTCAGGCAGCAACGGATACAGAAAATTTCGGTACGGAAAGTTCCGGCACAGAAGACTCTAATAGCGCGGATTTTTCTACAGGTACAGATGCGTTTGAATCAGAGGAAAGTGCTTCTTCCGACAGCAGTGAAAATACGGTTTCTGATTCTGGCAGTGACAGTTCTGATGACATTACATTTGATAATTCTTATGCAAACGATGAGAGCAGCGGTTTTTCAAGTGATGAAAGCGGTGTTGATACACAGTCTTTTGACGGACAGCCGGAATTTGTACAGCAGTCTTATGTGCGTACAGTAGAAATGTCTGATGCAGATGCATTCAGCGACAGTGATGCATTCTCAGATTCTGAATCAGAAATTTCTAATGACGGATCTTCTTCTGTGGATATTCAGTCAGATAGCGGAGAAGAGTGGAACGAGTACAGTGGAGCGACTGCAGACGATGATGTTTCCGGGCAGGATGCAGCCGGAACAGACAGCAATGCAGAGGCTGTTTTTCAGACAATTCTGGGAGAGTTTGTAAATGAAAAAGAAGCAGGATCGCAGGCAGATCCGTATGTATATGTCGGTGAAAATATTGATCAGTATCCGAACTACAAATATACGATGATCGGTGATCTTGCTTATATTGAAAAGAATGTAATCGATCTTGCGCAGAACCCAAATGTAGATCTTAAAGAGGGAAGCATTGCACTTGACAATGATGAGTACTGGTATTATCAGGAAGTAAATGGAAAACTTACCAGATCCGAAATCTCTATTGTAACCGGACGAAGTGCCGTTCCTTATAATGAAATTCAGAAAATTTCAAGTGAGCTTTCTTATAATTATTACTATCGTGTATCTAAAGTGTATTTCTGCTGTGAATTAAATGCTGCAGAGGGCGAGGATGCACTTTCGTACAGTTATTTCGGATGGTATTATCCAAACTACCCGGACAATCAGGATGTCTACCTTCCGGTTTCTGACGGAGAAGAGGCAACACACTATATATCCGAGGCAAATTACAGCCTGACACCGGGGACTGGAAACTATGATTTCACACCGGGGGGTGATGCGGCTGCGTCCGTGCAGGTAAACAGCTTTTATTATCAGGGTGGTTATACAAACAATGACTGGTTCAAAAAATATGTTTTCCATCTGAATCCAAAAGCGGATGCCGACAGCGCAGACGGGGAATTTGAGAATTTTGGAATTGAAGTCGATACGAAGCTGGCTTCGGACGGCACAACAACTGCGTATGCTCCGGCAGTCACCGGGGACAGTCCGCCAGGAAATGATACTGCGGCAAATTCTGCACAGGATGAGGAGCAAGCGGTTGTACTTGAATCGGAAGATACATTTGGAGACGACACGACAGAGCAGACAGATGTCAGCGAAGAAGTTCTGGAATCCGGTGATACAGAAGATGGTGCCGGTGAGGATGAAACGGACATCGATGTAGAGCATAATGCAGATGAATCAGAGAATATTGATGCAGAAGACATTGCTGTAGAAGACGGTGATACGCAGGAAGATGAGGAAGACGCTGATGTGCAGGCACAGGATGACGGAGTCAGTGTATCAGACAGTTTTGCAGATACACTTGATAACTATGACCTGATTTATGTGAATGGTACTCTTTCTTCTGATGTAGCTGCTGCGATTGCAGCAACTTCCATTCCGTGTATTGTCAACGGTTCCAGAGTGAATGAGACTGCGTTTACCGATGCTTTTTCGAAGTTTGTGAGGAATGAGACAGAAGATGCAGACGGACATTACGTAAATATGTATATGTACTTTTTCAAAAATACGTTTGCGGGAACAGAAGGGGATTACAATCTTGTAAATACTTCTTTCCATAAGAATTTCAACAGAGATTCAGCTTCTGACGAAATGCATGGATTTGAAGAGATTATCAAATACATCAATAGCGAAAACCAGTACCGTAAGCTGGAAAATAATAATTCAGAACAGACGAATCTGGATGATGGAAGCGATACTTCTACACAGAAAATAGAGCCTCTTGGAAATGAAATCTCACAGGCAAGGGCAATTGAATACATCATTAATTACAAATATCAGAGAAGTACCCTGGTAAAAGAAAACCTCAAAGTACTGGAAATTATGCCATATACGGGAAATGAGATGCTGGATAAAGAAAATGTGAAGAAATGGGTGGCTGGTTCAGACCGTAAGATCAAAAGTGTAACGGCCTGCTGCAGTGAGACTGCAAAGGAGGATGATAAAGCTGAGAATATGATCGACGGAGATCCAAACACGAGATGGCATACTTTGTGGAACAATGAAGATGGTCACAACAAAAATAATCCGCCGTATTTTACGGTAACTTTTGACGGGGCTCAGGATATCCGGGGATTCTTTTATCAGAACCGTACATATCAGGGAAATGGCAGCCAGAATGGTGTTCCTGTGGAGTACAAAGCTGAGTTATACTCAGATGTGAACGGACAGAAGCTGATTGATACGGTAACCGGATTAACGAAGATTACAACAGATAATCAGGGTAAAGTGACTGCGCTACAGTTCGGAAAGACGATCAGATCAGTACAGAGTATGAAAATCACATTTCTGGGAACGCTGGACAGTAATGGAGGAAACGGAAATGATGCCAAGTATGGTTCCTGTTCAGAATTCGGAGTCATTTATGCAGACAGTGGAACAGATGTAAATATCGGAGCAACAATTACTCCTATGACAGCAGCAGAATTTGTCGGACATATTGATGATATCGGCTCGGAATACGATATGGTGTTCATCGGCGATCAGAAAAAAAATGCAAACAGCCTGATTACGGGAAGTGGAGAGTACAGATATGCTCATGTAGGTGATTCAAAAAGTATTATTGCAAATAACAATCTTGCGAAAATGCTGGGTCAGCTTGATACAGATTATGCGCAGGGTCCATGGTCCGATGGGAAACTCCGGTACGCACCGCTCAGTACATACAATGAAGATGGATCTGGATATTTCCGCGGATCCGGAAATGATATAACAAAGCAGCAGTACAATTCACTGATGGATTTTGTAAAGAGTGGTTATCCGGTGGTGCTGGCATCCGGACTTGTAGATGGTGATAAGCCGAATGCAAAGGAAGTAGATTCTGCTTCGTATTATTACCAGTTCATAAAGGACGCACTGAAATATGAAAATGTAGCTACGAATAAAGAACTGGAAAGCGGAGCAAAAGATCTCAGCTTCTTTATGAATCTGGCAAAGCCGGTAATCAAATTTGATGAGAACGGAGGCAAACCGAAGGAACCGCAGCGGCTGGGAACTGCCGGCACATTCAAGACACCTGTGGATCTCAGTGATACAGGATATATTGACGGGGAGCTGAAATATACTTTTACGGTAGAAAATGATTCTGATGCAGCCCCGGCAACGACAACTTATGACTGTAAACTTTACCTGGATCTGAACTTTGACGGTAATCTTTCAAAGAAAGAATCGCAGGACAAATATATGGTCGTGCAGGATGAAGACGGAAATGTCCTTTCACAGAAAGATTATGGTAGCGGAGATATGCGTTATGAACTGAAGCTTGGAAAGAAATATACCGTTACCAGAAAAATTCCGTCAGATTACTATAAGCTGATTACCTGGAAACTGGAACTGACAAGCAACCGTAACACCTATATCCATACTTCTGAGATTGGCTATGCAAAACAGCAGAAACCGGATGGGGTTGCGAAACAGACGATCAATGTTCTGCAGCTTGTTCCACAGGATAATTCAGTAAATCGTTCAAATCCATGTACATGGACACTTGCGGATAGCAGCGCTTTTAAGAATCTGATAGCCGGAGTGCAGGACTTCAATATCAATGTAATTTCCAGAAATGTTACAGACATTAATAATGGAAATGTTCTGGATAAAAACGGACAGAAAACAACCTTTGCAAATCTGCTGGATGATCAGCAGATGCTGATCATAGGATTCCAGGATGTGTATCAGGATATTTCCATAGATGCGGTGCAGGAG
>CAKROE010000020.1 GCA_934371915.1 uncultured Blautia sp.
ATGGGATATTAGCTCAGTTGGTAGAGCACTTGACTTTTAATCAAGTTGTCCGGGGTTCGAATCCCCGATGTCTCATTAAAAAGCATTATCGTTTGGATAGTGCTTTTTAATTACGTAAAAACTCACAAGAGGAACCTTCGAGTGAAAGGTTCCTCTTTATTTTATCAATTCATTTCCAGCTTTTTCAATTTCTCGGTATGAGATAAATCTATCATAGTTACAGGTGCAACATCACCGGTCTCCACCAGTGGGCACACACCATAAATTTCTGTCTGCTCTCCAATGGTCAGTTTTACTTTTGCATGCATATCAGCCCAGTCCGGTGTGCCATAAGAATAATCATGATAACAATTATGTATGTCATCAAATCCTCCTATAAGCTCCGCAAACTCGCATAGAGAATCCGGAGATGTAGCGGAATCCCACCGATACGTCTCAAAAAACGGAAAGTTCGGAGTCGTTGCAAGGTTCACCGGAGTTCCATTAACCCCGGTCAGATATTTAAACCGTCCCGGCTCTGTCAGATATGCACACACTACATCCATTTTCCGGAACGGCGTCATACTGTCATTTGTAGTCTTGTCAATAATTGCCTGCATCCAGGCCTTTTTCGATGTTTCATAATCATTCACATGAAGTGTGCATGTATTGGCTACAATATATCCCTTTGAAGAATATTCTCTTAACTCGACGTTATAATCTCCTGCCGCTTCTCCATAGAAACTCATATATCCAACATACCCACCCTCTACTTTCTTAAGCAATGCCGCTGTATCATAAGTATCTTCATACGGAATATCATCATAATAATGTCTTTTTTCACCTTCTCTGTATGAACGGCCCAGGATGTTATCTCCATTGGCTGTAAGGTCAATCGTCGACGGATCCGGATTATCTGTTTTGATATATATCGGCTGTGTCCCCTTATTGTAAATATTTGTAAATGTCTGGTTCAAATAATATATTTCATATGAATATTGAGGCTTACTTGCAGTGTCAGTATTCTTTCTGTTGTACAAAGGAATCGTTATCTTATAATTTGCACTCCATGCCCCTACGACTTTTGTAGTTCCTTCTATTCTGTAAGAACGTATTCGCAGATAATAATCTTTCCCATTTCGCAGATACCAGAAATCAATGGTACCGTACGCATTACTGTTCCATGTTTTTTCAGCATATGAACTTTTAGACTGTGTATTATACGTAGGTGAAAAACTTATTTCTGCTTCATAACCATCATATGGATCTTCTGTGCTGAATGTTCCCGGACACTTTAAAATCAGAGAGCCATCACTTATATCTATGTACGCAATTCCGGGAATCGGCAGAGACAGATCTTTTTTCGTACTATTAAAAGTTACCTGTGGGCCATCATTGGTGTTACGCGTCTGCTCAATCGGAATATCTACTGAAGCAGACTGTCCATATATATCATAAAAAGTAATCGTAACAGTTCCCGGATTCAAAGTCTGGAACAGGAAACTGTCATCTCCTTCTGACAGAATCCTGACAAGTTCCTCATCAGATACTTTTACATCTTTGATTGAGTTAGACGTATCCAAGCAGAAATTTTCATCCGTTTTTAAAGTTGTATCGCTATCTTTTTTTATTACCAATTCAGGGATTGGAGTTGGCGTGGCTGTCGGCACCGGTGTGGACGTTGGTGTTGGTGTCGGGGTTGCTGTTGGTATTGGTGTCGCTGTCGGTACTGGCGTCGCTGTCGGTACTGGCGTCGCTGTTGGTATTGGTGTCGCTGTTGGCTCTGGCGTCGCTGTTGGTATTGGTGTCGCTGTTGGCTCTGGCATCGCTGTCGGTACCGGAGTTGCTGTCGGTTTTTGCGTGGCTGTTGTTATTGGTTTCGCTGTCGGCTCTGGCGTTGCTGTCGGTTTTGACGCAACCGTCGGTGTCGGAGTCAAAGTATTTTTTGGAGACTCCACAGATCCAGAATTGTTATTCATTACTTTCGTATAGCGACACTTTGACCAGCTTGAATACAGTGGCTTTCCCTTTACTGTCAGGTATGTCCGGATCTGTACATAGTACGGCAAGTTACCCGATAATTTTTTGATAACAAATTTAGTCGTTTTTTTAGATTTTATCTGTAAAATTTTTGCTCCCTGCATTTTGGGATTATTTGAATAACGGATCTGATAACCGCTGATCTTCGACTGTTTTTTCCAACTGACCAGAAGCTGGTTATTCTTTAAGCTGACTGTCGTGATGTCCGTAGACCTCGGAACAATGTAAAAAACTTTTGAAACTGTTCCTTTGTACTTGCCCTTTCCATATACCATAACTTTGTAAACTCCCGGTGTTTTACAGGAACCTGAATATTTTACGGTATAGTCACGTTTGGCTTTCAGATTTTTGTTCTTGTATTTTACGCGAACTTTTGGCTTTTGCGTCTTTCCTGTATAGGAAAATGTAGTGGTGCTGATTTTTACGCAGTTTTTGTTCAGACGGTATTTAGCAGCCGCCTGAACAACTCCTACACCAAAGATCAGAGAAAGCACTACCGCAAAACACAGGATCAGATTACCATAAAAATGTGACTTTTGTTTTTTCATATTCTGTCTCTCCTTCGCAAAGTATTTCTCTGATTTCTATTATTACTTTTCTAACGAATAATGTCAATACGAAGAAAAATAGGGATTGATTTCTGTGTTGTATTCCTGTACAATGAAAAGCGTTGAAAGCGGATATGGAAATTGCATATTTAATTTGCGGATATGGCGGAATTGGCAGACGCGCCAGATTTAGGTTCTGGTGTCTATGACGTGCAGGTTCAACTCCTGTTATCCGCACTTTTCACAGAGGGACCTGACCGGTTCCTTTTTTTCATTCAAAAGCCACTCTCCTGCAGTTTCACATTTTTCTGCAGAACAGTGGCTCGTTCATCACAGATATCGAATCTCAGCCGACATCTTTCCATTTTTACTTTCTAATACAACATAGCTCGGTCTTCTGCCATGCTGCCTCGGATATGACAAACTTCCGGGATTAATGGCAAGGACACCATCAATTTCCTCGACAACAGGTTTGTGCGTGTGTCCGAAAAAGACCGCCTGACAGTCTCTGGACGCAGCCTCTTCTGCCACACCGGAAATATCCATCGACACGCCATAATAGTGCCCGTGCGTCACCAGCACTTTATTTCCATCGATCTCAATTTCCTCCTCTCTCGGAAGATCCGAAAAGAAATCATTATTTCCCGACACAATGCAGCACGGACATTCCACAAGTGCCTCAATAAAGATTTCCCTGCCTTCCACATCTCCACAATGTACAAACATATCAAACGGTGCTTCATTCATTACCACATGCTCCAGATTTTCATCCCTACCATGAGTGTCACTGACGATCAGTACTTTCATCGAAGCTCATCCTTTATTGCCCGCAGTGCCTTTCCTCTGTGGCTGATCTTGTTTTTTTCTTCCATGGAAATTTCTGCTGAAGTACAGCCATATTCCGGAAGATAAAAGATTGGATCATAACCGAAGCCGTTTTCTCCGCTCTCTTTATATCCGATCCGGCCTTCCATCGCTGCGCGGACAGTCTTCATACTTCCATCAGGGAAGGCTGCTGCGATCGCACATACAAATCTTGCAGTTCTCTTTTCGTCCGGCACACCTTCCAGTCGTTCGATCAGCTTCGCATTCTTGATGTGGTAAGAAGTATCTTCTCCCATATAACGCGCAGAATAAATTCCCGGTTCTTTATTCAGATAATCAATCTCAAGTCCGGAATCGTCTGCCAGCACAATCTCACCTGTCAGCTCACAGATTGCTTTTGCCTTGATCTGTGCATTTTCCTCAAAAGATTTGCCATCTTCTACGATATCTGCATGAATGCCGGCATCCTTTAAGGAAAGAAGTTCGATATCAAGATCCCCCAGAATTTCACGGATCTCTTTCATTTTCCCCTCATTTCCTGTTGCAAAAATCACTTTTTTCAATCTTTTTTCCTCCTTGGCGGTTTCGGGCCTAAAAACTGGTAGTAATATGTTTTCAGCATTCCATTGTATATCTTACGGTTCTTGTCCGCTTTTCTTCCAATGTCGTTCTCCGCCCTGTCATAGGATGTGATCAGATACATCGACCATTTATCCAGACGGTTGTAACTCTCCCCGATCTCACGGTAAAGCTGCGGAAGCGCTTCTTTTTCTTCCAGACGCTCGCCATAAGGCGGATTGGTGATAATAAACCCATACGGCTTCGGATGGCTGAGATCCTTCACTGCACGCTGCTGGAAATGGATCAGTCCGTCCACACCTGCCATCTTCGCGTTGGAACGTGCTGCTTTCAGAGCCTCTGCATCAATATCATATCCCTGAATATCTGTCTGAATATCTGTATTGAAACGATCCTGTGCCTCTTCAAGCGCATCATACCAGCATTTACGCGGAACCAGATGTTTCCAGTCTTCTGCAAGGAAAGAACGGTTCATTCCCGGTGCCATATCGGCTGCGATCATTGCCGCCTCAATCGGGAAAGTACCACTTCCGCAAAACGGGTCGACGAGGATTCTGTCTTTGTTCCATGGGGTCAGCATAATAAGCGCTGCTGCAAGTGTTTCAGTGATCGGAGCCTTGACAGTCATCTGACGATACCCTCTCTTATGAAGGGAAACTCCGGAAGTATCGATGCCGATCGTTGCAACATCTTTCATAAAGGATACGCGGATCGGAAAACTTGCCCCATCTTCCGGGAACCATGAAATTCCATAAACACTTTTCAGTCTTTCAACAATTGCTTTTTTCATAATGGACTGAATATCCGATGGACTGAACAGCGCACTCTTCACGGAATTTGCCTTTGCCACCCAGAATTTGCCGTCTTTCGGAATATATTCTTCCCACGGGATTTCTTTTGTTTTTTCAAAAAGTTCGTCAAATGTGACTGCTTTAAACTCACCTGCTTTGAGAAGGATTCTCTCTGTCGTACGAAGGAACATATTCGCCTGTGCAATTCCCTCCGCATCCGCAAGAAAAGTCACCTTACCGTCTTCTACTTTGCTGATCTCGTATCCCAGATCAAGGATCTCACGCTTCAGCACTGCCTCCATACCAAAATGGCATGGTGCGATCAATTCCATATATTTCATCCGAGCCTCATTTCTTTGACAATATTTCCGTCAAAATCTTTTATCGTAAAAACTTTGTCCTCCAGAACCGCATAAGTCGGTGGGTTTCCTTCTTTTGGAATAGATACGGAACCCGGATTCAGAAGGATGTAATTCTCTCGCTGCTCTGCTTTCAGCACATGTGTATGTCCATGGATCAGGATGTCTCCCGAACAAAACGGTGGAAGATTATTTTCATTATAGACATGTCCATGTGTCGCATAAAAAGTCAGCCCGTCGATTGCCAGAATGCAGTAATCTGCCATCACCGGAAATTCCAGTACCATCTGGTCTACCTCCGCTTCACAGTTACCACGTACCGCATAGATTTCCTGCTTCATGTCATTAAGCATTTTGATCACTTCCTTCGGGGCATATTCCTTCGGAAGATCGTTCCTGGGTCCGTGGTAAAGCAGATCGCCCAGTAATACCAGGCGTTCTGCCTGTTCTTTTTTATATGTTTCCAGCATTTTACGGCAATAGTATGCCGAACCATGCACATCGGATGCAAACATGTATTTCATATAAATTCTCCTCTGCTCTGCCGATTCACTCCCACAGCTTCTGCCCGGGCTGCATCAGCAGTTATTCTTTACGTTCTACCTTATCATGGTTATCTGGAAATTACAAGATTTCTTCCTCTGTAAGCTTCAAATCCGCCTATCACAGACCTTGTTTTATAACCTCTGCGCACAAATTCTCTTGCCGCCGCCATACTGGCCCCACCTCTGTCGCAATAAAAAACAAGCATTTTTTCTTTTGGAAAAGCATATCCATTTTCCAGTTCTCCATACGGAACATTGACCGCTCCTTTTACATGACTTTTATGATAAGAAACTGTATCCCGCAGGTCTATGATCAACGCATCTGAACGCCCGACATAATAGTCAAGCATCTTCGCAGAAATCGTCTCAATCGGAAACATGACAAACCTTCCTTTTTTATTTATCATATGTCCCTGTCTTTTTGTGTGTGCAGTTTCATCAGCTTCCATTCCTCTATGTAAAATTTTTATTTTCGCAAACTGAAAAAGAGGCCAACCTCTGGCGGCCTCTCTAATAAGAAGGGAAAATCTTACCTGCAATTCTCTTTAGTATCTGTCAGAATAATCATCCTGTGTTTTGTCGTATGCATCATATGCATTGGATGTTTTGTTTTTTGAGCTGTTTCTGGAAGCGTTCTTTGAGCTGTTTTTTCCGCAGTTCTGGCTGTCCATTGCATTTCTGCTGTTGGAAGTTTTGTCAGTCGTATAGTTTTTTGCCTTGTTTTCACTCTCATAATTTTTTGCCATTTGTACATTCCTCCTGGTTCATTTTGTAATGCAACTTCATTACACCAGTTATTGTTCCTCAAACCAGAAAGTTTATTCAGAATTTTGCGGAATAATTTTATTTTTCCAATATTATCTATTTCTTTTTTGTATTATAAAATGGCAAAGAGAAAGACCCGGTAGGGGAGCTACCAGGTCTTTCAAGGGGAGTATAAATAATTAAATAAGGGGTTATGTAAAAAAGAATTTTTGAAGGGTAAATTCTTTTTACACTGATGATTATAATATAAATTATTGAAAAAAGCAACAACATTTCGTCAATAAGTTCCCATAGTGACCGCGCTGTGTTATAATTGTCTGGAATTTGAGTTTATCTGCTTTGGGCAGATGAGAAAGAGAGGGTAAAGTGGAGAGAAAAATCATCCAAGTAGAGGACAAAGTACCTGTTAATCTGTTGATTCCCTTAAGTATCCAGCACATGTTTGCCATGTTCGGCGCTTCTGTTCTGGTTCCGTTTATGTTTGGAATCAACCCTGCCATCGTTCTTCTGATGAACGGTGTCGGAACACTTTTATTTATTCTTATCACAAAGGGAAAGGCACCTGCTTACCTGGGTTCCAGTTTTGCATTCCTGTCACCGGGACTTCTGGTTGCATCAAAATTCGGTTTCCAGTATGCGCTGGGCGGTTTTGTGGTTCTCGGTATCTGTGGAATGATCGTTGCGCTGATCATCCGTCAGTGCGGAACCAACTGGATCGACATTGTTCTTCCAACCGCAGCTATGGGACCGGTTGTTGCACTGATCGGTCTGGAACTTGCCGGAAGCGCTGCCAGCACAGCCGGTCTTCTGGACGAAAATATTGATATGAAAAACGTGATCGTATTTCTGATCACACTGGGTGTTGCCGTATTCGGTCAGATCCTTTTCCGTGGTTTCCTGTCCGTTATTCCGATTCTGATCGCGATCATCGCAGGTTATGTTTCCGCAGCTGCATGTGGAATCCTTGATTTCACCGCAGTAAAAGAAGCTGCATTCTTTGCACTGCCGAATTTTCAGACACCGAAATTTAATCTGGAAGCAATCCTTACCATTCTTCCGGCACTGCTGCTTGTAACTTCCGAACACATCGGGCATCAGATCGTAACAAGCAAGATCGTAGGCAAAGATCTCCTGAAAGATCCGGGACTTCACCGTTCTCTTTTTGCAGACTTCTTTTCCACCACACTTTCCGGATGTCTCGGTTCCGTACCGACTACAACATACGGAGAAAACATCGGCGTTATGGCAATGACAAAAGTCTACAGTGTACAGGTTATCGGAGGTGCTGCAGTTCTTTCCATCTGCTGTTCCTTCCTCGGCAAACTTGCCGCCCTGATCAACACGATCCCGGGACCTGTTATCGGCGGAATTTCATTCCTGCTGTATGGTATGATCGGAACTTCCGGTCTGCGTATGCTGGTTGACAATCAGGTGGATTACAGCAAATCCCGTAATCTGGCGCTGACCTCTGTTGTTTTCATCGTCGGTCTTTCCGGAATCGCACTGAATCTTGGAAATGTCAAACTTACCGGAATGGTTCTCGCATGTGTAGTTGCCATGATCCTGAGCCTTATTTTCTATATTCTTGACAAATTACATCTTACTAATGACTTATAATTGGAGCAAAAAATGAAATCGTATCATCAGAAATTTATATCCGATCATCCATATGAATCCGTGCCAATGGCGGAAATCTCCGGATTTCCCGTACGTCCGGGTATCTATGATCTGAACGGAGCCACTCCGCTTCAAAACGGAGTGAATTTTACTATCCATACCTGCGGCGGAACTTCCTGTGAACTGCTTCTGTTCCACCGCGCACAGGAAGAGCCTTTTGCCGTCATTCCATTCCCGGATGCCTACAAGATCGGTGATGTCTATTCCATGATCGTTTATGGACTCAACATCGAAGAATTTGAGTATGCATATCGTGTGGATGGTCCTTATCGCCCGGAAAAAGGGCTTCTCTTCGACAAAAACAATATCCTTCTGGATCCTTATGCAAAAGCTGTCGCAGGACAGCGTACGTGGGGAATCCGCTGGGATCACAACTATCATGCACGAGTTGTCCGCGACCGTTTTGACTGGGGCGATACTCCACAGTCAAAAAAAGAGCTCTGTGACCTGATCATCTACGAATTACATGTGCGTGATTTTACACATCATCCGTCTTCAGGGGTCAAACACAGAGGTACTTTTTCCGGCCTAATGGAAAAAATCCCATACCTTAAAGAGCTTGGGATCAACGCGGTGGAGCTCATGCCGATCTTTGAGTTTGACGAAACCATGAATTCCCGTACTGTTGACGGCAAACAGCTTCTTGAATGCTGGGGTTACAACACTGTCGGCTTCTTTGCACCAAACAGCAGCTATGCGGCAGCCAATGAGCATAATCAGGAAGGTACCGAACTTAAGACTCTAATTCGAGAACTTCATGCCAACGGTATTGAAGTCATCCTGGATGTTGTATTCAACCATACCGCAGAGGGCAACGAAAAGGGCAAAACCATCAGCTTTAAGGGACTGGACAATAATATTTATTACATGCTCACTCCTGACGGAAATTATTACAATTTCAGCGGCTGTGGCAACACTCTGAACTGTAACCATCCGGTTGTTCAGCAGCTCATTCTGGAATGCCTGCGCTACTGGACGATCAACTATCGTGTCGATGGTTTTCGCTTTGATCTTGCAAGTATTCTCGGACGAAATGAAGACGGTTCACCAATGAACAATCCTCCTCTTCTCCGTACCCTTGCAAATGACCCGATTCTCAGCAATGTCAAGCTGATTGCAGAAGCGTGGGATGCCGGCGGACTTTATCAGGTAGGAAGTTTCCCGGCAAGTGGCCGCTGGGCAGAATGGAATGGCCGTTACAGAGATGCCCTTCGAAGTTTTCTGAAGGGTGAATGCTGGCATGCGTGGGATGCCGCATGGAGTATTTCCGGATCCGGAGATCTCTATGGAGGATTTTATGATCATAACCACAGTAATTATGCCGGTTATAATTCCTGTGTCAATTTCCTTACCTGCCATGACGGATTTACACTTTATGATCTTTATTCCTATAATGAAAAGCACAATGAGGCAAATGGCTGGAACAACACCGATGGTGCTGACGACAACCGGAGCTGGAACTGTGGTGTGGAAGGTGACACGGATGATCCGGAAGTGCTCGCACTTCGCAGCCGTATGATCCGCAACGCCTGCGCTGTACTGATGTGCAGCCGCGGAACACCGATGTTTCTTTCCGGAGATGAATTCGGCAATACAAAATTTGGCAACAATAACAGCTACTGTCAGGATAATATTACTTCCTGGCTTGACTGGCGAATGCTGGAAAAGAATAAAGATTTGTTTGAATTTTTCAAATTTATGATTGCATTCCGTAAACAGCATCCTGTCATCCACAAACAGCTTCCTACTTCTGTCTGTGGCATGGATCCGATCCATACACACAATGTAAATGCTGATCAGACAGATATTCCGCGTGATGCACGTACATTCTGTGTAAGCTTTGCAGGATATGATAAGGAAAAAGGACACGATGATCTGATCTATATTGCGGTCAATACTTTCTGGGAAGATGTTCCGATCACTCTGCCGGATCTTCACGGGCGTGGTGCATGGCATCTGAATGTCAATACTTACGGTGACGGCAATGGAAAATACTGCTATCCGGATGAGGAAGCGGCACGGATCGATCGCAGCTTTGTGATGCGGCCGCGGAGCGTGGCTGTGTTTACTGGGAAAGATTATTAAAATATCGGGGACCTGTTTCCGGAAATACACTGGTATGTTTGTGATTTAAAAATTATGTTCTATAAAAGACACTGGCTATCCCGACAGCTTCGGAGACCGGAAATACTAAGGATATAACCTGTCTGTTAAAACCATGAACTCCCGGCACATAACTCACTGTCGTTCAGACAATGTGCCGGGAGTCCATAACACAGCCATTTTATATCCCAAGTATTTCTACGTTCTCCTGCAGAGGTCAGGCTATCTCAGTGTCTTTTTATATTACATT
Organism: uncultured Blautia sp.; assembly: GCA_934371915.1. Lineage (GTDB taxonomy): Bacteria > Bacillota > Clostridia > Lachnospirales > Lachnospiraceae > Blautia_A. Next base: position 10,462 of record CAKROE010000020.1, read on the forward strand.
TCTTTATCTTTAACCCTCCTCCACCATCCTCCCTGTATTTCCGGAGCCTCAGGGAAGCCCCGGGACCGCGCGCCGCTACCCCGGATAAAGTCCGGGGAGAACTTGCTGAATAAAAGAAAGACTCCGGTGAGCGAGCTGCATGTGAGTATCCTCTGGATCTGGCTCGCCTGAAGAACTTCGTTCAGATACCGGATTATGCAGGGCTTTGTGTTGATACATAAAATATCGCTGTTTGAGCATCTGTGATGCGAGTTCGATATTTTATGTATCGTTTTTAACAAAGTTCTGTATATCCTGGTATCTTAGAAGTTCTGATTTGAGCCAGCTCCAGAGGATACATTACACACAGCCTTCCTCCTGGAGTCTTAATTTTATCCCCCTCTTCTCACCGGGAATCCTTTATATTCAGAATTTTACTTTTGTTTTGATATTCAATTATTTTACAGTTACTTTCACGGTCTTGAACGCTCCGTTATTTGCAAGGACATAAACATATGTCGTTCCTTTACCTACCGCTTTGATTTTACCGCGTTTTGATACGGTTGCTACTTTTGAATCCACTACATAATAGCGGAATTTTGCAGTATGAGAAAGCAGTTTTTTCTTCTTGTTCTCCAGTTTCACACTGGCTTTTATCTGGAATGTCTTTCCCTTGCGTAATACAACGTTCTTTTTCTTAACGGAAACAGATTTTGCATTTGTTGTATTGGCCTGTTTCATGGCAACATGAAAGCCGTTTGATTTTGCAATGTAGACTTTTTTGCCATCAACCATCTTGTAAGCTGCTACAAAATACTTGTATTCTCGATTATTTTTCAGCTTTTTATGAGTCGCTGTCAGCTTTCCATTTGTAACCGTTGCAAGTTTTCTGCAGCTCCGGTTTCCATCACAGTAGGACCAATATACTTCATAACCGGTTGCTCCGCTATACTTCATCCATTTCAGATTGACTTTCTTATTGGCACCTGTACCTCTTGCGAGAAAAGTTGGAAGTTTCAGTTTCGAAATTGCATCGCCGCTCAGTCCGGACTGATTCTCCTGTGTAATCGTAAAGACTGCGTTTTTGAATGTAATTGCATAATTCGGATTCGCACCCTTCTTCTGGGAAACAGTAATTGCATAACTTCCGGCTTTTTCGCCTGCTTTTCTGCTGATCACAATGTCAGACAGTTTATCATTTCCGACAAGTCCACTTACCTTGTAAGTCAGTTTCGGGTCTGCCTTTCCGGAAGATTTCTTTGCATTGTCTGCTGTTACAGTTACCGCCTTCGGTGCTACGGTTACTGTAAGGTCTTTAACCACTGAATCTTCATGATTTCCATCACCTTTGATCTTGTAGCTTACCTTGTATGTTCCGGCGTTTTTGGCAGTCGGGATCTTATCTGTCCATTCTCCACCATTTACCTGATACATCAGGGTTCCGTTCGTCGCTTCCCCTGCTGTTACCAGCGGCTGATCACTTCCGTTGTAAGCTACATTGGTTTTTACTTCCGGTTCTTTGGTCAGTACCCCAACAGATGCTGCTTTGGCGATCGTGAAGGTTCCTGATTTAAATATAATACGATAGTTCGGATTTGCAGTCTCTTCAGCTGAAGCAGTAATCTCATATTCTGCCGCATCCTCACCCGATGCACGCTTCACCGTAATACCGTCCAATGCCTCACCGGCTACTACATCCTTTGCTTCATATGCAAGCCCCGGATCTGCCTCTCCATAAACTTTGGATGCATCCTTCGGCACTACGGTCACTGTCTTTTTCTCAATGACTGCAGAGACTTCTCCGCCATTTGCTGCATTAAAATTAGGATCTTCTTTTACACGATAATATACCGTATAAGTTCCTGCATTCTTTGCAGATGGAAGTTTTTCTGCCCAGTTCGTTCCATCCAGTGAATATTCCAGTGTTCCTCCGATTATCGTTCCTTTATTTACCAGTATCTGCTCTGCACCATTATAGGCAGGTCTGATTGCCGTCGGTGCGGTTACTTTCGGATCTGCTTTTGTGATCTCAAAGCGGATCGTCGTCCGCGCCTGCCCTGCCTGTTCATTCTGCCATTTGTAATTGACAGTATCTGCAAGTTTCAGGACAACATCATAGCTTCCAACATTTATACCGCCCTTATTCTCAACGATCTCATACTCTGCTGTATTTTTGATATCTGCAGTCAGTGTCTCTCCTGTATAAATTTTGCTGTTTACGGTCGGTACATTCACTTCCTGCCAGTTTACAGTCACATTATCAATAGTTGTAACATTTCCGGCTTTGTCCGTGGCTTCAATCCTGTATGTACCGGACTTCGGAACTAAAGTAACGCTTCCATTTTTATCAGGTATTACTTCACTGCCATCAACCAGCACTTTATCCAGATATTTGTCTGTCACTGTAAATGCAGTTGATCCTGTATAAACACCATTACTCGTCACCCCTGTAATTGTGGCCGGTGTTGCATCCAGAATCATGCCATCCGAAGAAAGATATTCCACATTTCCGACTTTATCCGTCATTTTCGCATAAACAATATACTGTCCATCCTGATCCAGGCTGAATGTATCCTTGTATTCATTCCAGTCTTTGTCATTCAGGGTTTCAACTTCTCCTTTTGTCATCACTTTGTCTGACAGATAATAGAAGATTCCCTGCATTCCGGATCCCTGATCCTCTGCTGCAATCGTTACATTCTGTTTTGTATTCGCATAAGTATTAAATCCAGCATTGTTTACAAAAGAATCCCACTTGTTCGTACCTGCCTTGATAGTTCCGGTCGGTGCAGTAATATCTGCTACGCCAGATACTTCAACAGTTGTATCTGCCTGCATTCCATTGATCGTGTAAGAACCATCGTTATCCAGATTCACTTTCTGTCCATTTACCAGTACAGCAAACTCATTTGTTTTTGAATATCCATCTGCTAACGTAAGACGAAGTTTTGCATAACCATTCCAGGTCAGATCACCTTCCGTTACTTTGATCGTATATCCAATCTGCTCATCCTTTTCCGGAAGCGTGAGCACAAGGCTTCTTCCTACACCAATCGTCACTTCTGCATCCGCTGATACCTCATAATTGCTGTCTTCTTTATATCTGACAAAATATGTTCCCGGCTCCAGGTTCGTAACTGTATCTCCATCTATGGATCTGTATTGTGTTTCTCCATCCTTGCAGTATTCCATTGCTGAAGTTACATTGGTAATCTGACCATTATGCTGTCCTTTGATTGTTTCCGGATTGAAGCTTACCTCCGGTGCTGCCTTACTTGCTTTTGCAATACTGAAATCACAGCTTGCAGAACCGGCTTCATAATTTGTTGTTTCGGATACGTTCGCACGCAGCGTGTACTCGCCTGACGGAAGCTTATAAAGCTCATCTACAGAGGGAACCTCTTTATAAGTACTGTTATCTGCCCCCTTTACTTTATACGCATAAGTGACAGTTCCGCCTCCTGGATTACTTACAGTCGGAGTCGGAAGATTCTCTTTCTGTCCGTAAGTCAAGTTACCAAATGTTAGTACAGGGCTGATTGCAGCCTTTGTGATCTCAAAGTCCGCAGATGCTGTTGCTCCACCAATCGTTACCTTCGCTGTATACATTCCTGCATTTACCGGTGCTGCACCATCACCGGCAGCTCCACTGTTGCGGTCGTTTGTCAGTGTAGTGCCATCTTTCAGATAATACGTAATGACACCCTGGGCTGCGCCTGTAACAGAAGTAATGTTATCAGTCACAGTTGCACCTGCATACGCCTGTCCGGAATATTGGACACTTTCTACAGTATTAAGCGTTGCTGTCAAACCCTCAGAATGATAATCACAGGTATTTGGATTTGTCGACTTACAACTGGCAGTAATCACCGCACCACTTGCATTGTATGACCAGTCATGCTGATGTGCATATAAATATAAGCTACCGTCTGTGTTTCCTATTCCTAATGAACTGTCATCAGATAAAATTTTGCCACTCTGATGTGATCCTGCAGTTGTAATTTGTATCGGATTATTTTCAGTTGGTCTGTTCGCCGCAGTCACTCCTGCAGTTCCATTCCATCCCTCTGCAATATTGAGCTTTTGGTCCTTCGAAAGGTATAAATTTCCCAACGTATTATTTCCGATTGTCGTGTTTCCCTTCAATGTTAAAGTTCCGGCATTATAAACTCCGTATCCTCCGTTACCGCTGATTTCTACATTGTCAAGTAAACACGTAGCGTTAGCCGCTACTGCAATGCCTCCCGCTGTTGCTACATTATTCGTCATTGTTCCTGTAACAGCACCATTTTTTACAGAGCCTCCGGTCATGGAAAAGTCAACAAATTCCCTCACATTTACAGAGCCGGCACCATTTCCTTCTGCGTAATCTGACCCATTGTTTGTATTAGTGTCAAATACACAATCCGTCAGATTAACAGTTGCACGATTCCCGTTATTTCCTTTTACAGACAGGCCTCCACCACTTATTCCACTGTTATCCTTAAATGTACAGCGTGTAAGAGATGCATTGAGCAGACCGCCTTCGCTTAGCAATGATACCGCAAAACCGCCAGTTTCAGAATTAAAATTTTGAAAAGTCATGTCTGTAAATGAAATTGTTTTCTTTCCCTTATGTCTAGCAATATTAACCTGATTTGGAGCCTTTCCACTTCCATTAAAAATCAGATTTTCTGCTTTAAGATTCACCTCTTTGTCTGATTGTTGAAATATAATGAAATTAGTTGCCTCTTGATCATTTATCGTAACCGCATTCTCTCCGACTCCTATAATTTCCAGGTATATATCTCCATATATAGAAAATATAGGTGCGCCATCTACTGTTGTATTTATATATGTTACATCTCCTGTAACATATATCTTTATCGGGTTGTCAGCAGTTCCCGCTCCGTCCTTAAATTGAATCTGCTGATATAAATTACCAGACAGCGTATAATTGCCTCCTTTCGAAATAACATAAGGAGCGCTGGTGTTTGATTTTGTCTGAATCTCCGTTGCACCTTCTGGTACCTCTTGAGACAATGCACTGAAGGCTTCTACATCATTCCCTTCATTTCCATCACTGAAGAGAGCCTCTGCCTCTGCCTCTGCATCTTCATCCTCCGGCTCTTCTTCATCGGTAATAGCTTCCTGCACTTCAACTTCCGGTTCTTCAGTTCCTGCGTCAGAGTCATCTTCTTCAATCTGTATGGAATCATCTGCAAATCCATCTTCCTCCTGCAGTTCTACAGCTTCGCTGCCCTCATCCAGCTCTTCCGCTGTATCCGATACTTCCACCTCCGCTGCATATGCCGTTGTTCCAGGCACAGCCGCAGTCAGCACCAATGACGCAGAAAGCACCGCTGCTGATACTTTCTTTCCCTGTTTTAATAAATTGTACTTTTTCATACGTTCTCCTTTCTTCCGAAAATATATTTTTATTATATCATACGCCACGGTATTCCACTACTACAAAAAATAAAGTACGGTGGGCAAACTGCTGAATAAAAAAAAGACTCCGGCGAGCGAGCTGCGTGTGAGTAGCCTCTGGATCTGGCTCGCTTGAAGAACTTCGTTCAGATACCGGATTATGCAGGGCTTTGTGTTGATACATAAAATATCGCTGTTTGAGCATCTGTGATGCGAGTTCGATATTTTATGTATCGTTTTTAACAAAGTTCTGTATATCCTGGTATCTTAGAAGTTCTGATTTGAGCCAGATCCAGAGGATACTTCACACACAGCCTTCCTCCTGGAGTCTTAATTTTATCCCCTCTTCTCACCGGGAATCCTTTATCACTTTTTTATCTGCCCATAATAAGCATTGGCCCCGTGTTTCCTGTAGTAATGCTTATCCTGCAGTTCCTGCGGTGCCGGTTTTACCTGCGGATTGATCAGTTCACAGCGGCATGCCATCTTCGCCACCTCTTCAAGCACAACTGCATTGTGAACTGCCTCATGTGCATCTTTTCCCCATGTGAACGGACCATGATTCTTACACAGCACTGCCGGAACAGCTTCATAATCAAGGTCTTTGAAATAATCTGCGATCAGCACACCTGTATTCTTTTCGTATGCTTCCTCAATCTCCTCTTTCGTCAGATTACGTACACATGGAACTTCTCCGTAAATATAGTCCGCATGAGTCGTACCATAGCATGGAATTGCTCTTCCTGCCTGCGCCCAGCTCGTTGCCCATTCAGAATGTGTATGTACGATTCCACCGATCTTCGGAAATGAATTATAAAGAACCACATGTGTCGGTGTGTCTGATGACGGATTATATTCACCCTCGACTTTGTTTCCATTCAGGTCAACAACCACCATATCTTCCGGTCTGAGTTTATCATATTCCACACCACTCGGCTTAATTACGAACAGTCCCTTTTCACGGTCAATGCCGCTGACATTCCCCCATGTAAATGTAACCAGTCCGTATTTCGGAAGATCCATATTTGCTTTATAAACTTCTTCTTTTAATTTTTCAAGCATTGATTTTCTCCTTTACAAAGAACGTAAATCGCCATTCATTTCTTTCACAGCAACTTACGTTCTTAATCTTCATCTTATCTTATTACCAGATTTTTGATTCTACCGCTGCTCTCTCGATCGGCAGTCCCTTCAGATATCTGTCCATAAATTCATTAAATCCTTTGACACCTTCCGGTTCCGGATCCAGTGTACTTCCTTCATTTCCTGCAAATACACGGTTATCCAGGAACTCATCCAGAGTCTCACCGTCCTTCTTGTCCACAAGGTACGCAGCCAGAAGCGCAATACCCCAGGCACCGCCCTCACCTGCGGTTGACATAACAGATACCGGTGCATTCACTGCATCTGCAAGGATCTGCTGTCCGACACCTTTGGTCTTGAACAGTCCGCCGTGTCCTAAAAGTCTGTCAATCTTGACATGTTCCTGATCAATCAGAATATTTAAACCTACACGCATTGCTCCGAGACAGGTATAAAGATTTGTTCTCATAAAGTTTGCAAGCGTAAATTTGCTTTCAGGAGAACGTACAAACAACGGTCTTCCTTCTTCAAATCCTGTCATATGCTCTCCTGAGAAATAGCAGTAGGATAAAAGTCCGCCGCAGTCCGGATCGCCTTCCAGCGCTTTATTATAAAGAGTTCCGAACAGTTTGTTCATATCCACTTCCATACCCATTGCTTCTGCAAATTCTTTAAATACATTTACCCATGCATTCAGATCAGAAGTACAGTTGTTGGAATGTGCCATGGCAACTGCATCACCTGCCGGTGTCGTTACCATATCGATCTCTTTGTATGGTCTGGAAAGTGCTTTTTCCAGAACGATCATCGCAAATACGGAAGTACCTGCGGAAACATTACCGGTGCGCTGTTTTACACTGTTGGTTGCTACCATACCGGTTCCTGCATCACCTTCCGGCGGGCACATCGGAATGCCTGCTTTGAGTTTGCCTGTCGGGTCAAGGAATCTCGCACCTTCCTCTGTCAGCGTACCTGCATCCTGTCCGGCAACCATGACTTCCGGCATAATATCACGGAGTTTCCACGGGAATCCATAAGGCTCTACCAGTTTGTCAAATTTCTCAACCATCTCCTGGTTGTAATCTTTTGTCGTAGAATCAACAGGGAACATACCTGCCGCATCACCGATACCAAGAACTCTTTTTCCGGTCAGCATACGATGCACATACGCTTCCAGTGTGCACATATAATCGATGTCTTTTACATGATCTTCTCCGTTCAGGATTGCCTGATACAGATGTGCAATACTCCATCTCTGTGGAATATTATACTGGAAAAGTTCCATCAGTTTCCCGGAAGCTTCACCGGTAATATTATTTCGCCATGTGCGGAACGGTACCAGAAGCTTTCCTTCTTTATCAAACGGCATATAACCATGCATCATGGCACTGATTCCAAGTGCTCCGACACTGGTAAGCTCCACATCATATTTTTCCTTTACATCCTTCACAAGGTCGCTGTAACTGCCCTGCAGACCTTTATGGATATCATCCAGAGAATATGTCCATACACCGTTTTCGTAGCGGTTCTCCCAGTCATAGCTTCCGGATGCGATCGGATTGTATTTATCATCCACCAGAACTGCTTTGATTCTTGTAGATCCGAACTCGATTCCAAGCGCTGTTTTGTTATTTAAAATTGCTGTCTTTGCTTCATTTACACTCATTTTGTAAATCCTCCCGAATGTTTTGATTGTCACATCCGCTTTGTTATTACTGTTCACTTCATTCGCAGTAACTCTTTATTTCCTGAATGCAAGCTCATTCCATCTCAGCTCATTCTTGAAATTGCGGATAGTCGTATCTTTGTCAATGTAGACAGCTTCAATTCCCATTGCAGCAGCCCAGTCACCCATCTGTTCTGCTGTAAGGTCATAGGAAAATGCAGTGTGGTGAGCGCCGCCGGCAAGGATCCATGCCTCAGCCCCTGTTGCCAGATCCGGCTGCGGAGTCCAGAATGCACTTCCCACCGGAAGTTTCGGCATTGATTTCTCAGTCTTCCTGCACTCAACATCATTGATGATCAGGCGGAATCTGTCACCAAGATCGATCAGAGAAGTTGCAATTGCCGGGCCTGTCTTGGAGGTAAACACCAGTCTTGCAGGATCCTCTCTGTCACCCATGGAAAGCGGGCATACTTTGATACCAATCTTACCGTCAGCGATAGTCGGGCAAACTTCCAGCATATGTGACTGAAGAATGCCTTCCTTACCCGGAACAAGATTGTATGTATAATCTTCCATGAAAGAAGTTCCCTTCGCATCCTTCACGCCTGCAGTCATGATCTTCATCAGACGTACCATTGCTGCTGTCTTCCAGTCGCCTTCTGCGCCAAATCCATATCCCTTCTCCATAAGGCGCTGCATTGCCAGTCCCGGAAGCTGCTGTAAGCCGCCAAGATCACCGAAATGAGTAACGACTGCCTGGTAATTCTTTTCTTCCAGAAATCTCTCAAATCCGATCTCAATTGCTGCCTGTACTGCTACATGACGTTTGAATTCTTCCGGGTCTCTGCCCTCAAGAAGAATGTCATATTTATTATAATATTCTTCGACTAAAACATCAATATCGCCTTTTGAAACATCCTTCACATAATCGCACACTTCATTAATCGGATAAGCATCCACTTCCCATCCGAACTTGATCTGTGCTTCTACTTTGTCGCCTTCAGTAACGGCTACATTTCTCATATTATCGGCAACACGGCATACACGGATATGGCTGCTTTCCATGATTCCGACCGCAGTACGCATCCAGGATGCAAGTCTCTCCTGAACCTTCTTATCCGCCCAGTGTCCGACGATAACTTTTCTCTCGATTCCCATACGGGTAACAATATGACCATACTCTCTTCCACCATGAGCAGACTGATTCTCATTCATGAAATCCATATCGATCGTGTCATATGGAATTTCCTGATTGAACTGTGTGTGCAGATGGCACAGAGGTTTTCTGTATTCTTTCAGACCGAGAATCCATGATTTTGCCGGTGAAAAAGTGTGCATCCATGTAATCACGCCTGCACATTCATCGTCATCATTTGCCTCGTTGAATGTTTTACGGATCAGCTCATTTGTGATCAGTGTCGGTTTCCATACCAGTTCAAACGGAAGTGCACCGGATTTATTCAGTTCTTCTACAATAATTTTGGAATGTTCTGCAACTTTTCTTAAACATTCATCTCCATAAAGATCCTGTGAACCTGTGCAGAACCAGAATTTATAATTTTTACCTGTAACCATCGTTCAAAAATCCTCCATATTTTATAAAATCATCTCTGAGCAATATCTGAAATACTTATTTTTTCTTCTTCGCAGATGCCAGTACAGACTGGATAACGATGAAGAAGCAGAGCAGTGCGGAAAGCACGATTCGTACCCACCAGCTTGATAAAGTACCCTGTGCGGTGATCAGACTGGAAATCGTTCCCTTGATCAGTACACCGAACATAGATCCGATCGGGGTACCAACACCACCGGAAAGAAGTGTTCCACCGATAACGGCTGATGAAATTGCATCCATTTCAAGACCTTTGGCCTGCTCTACGAAACCTGCACAGCTGTTCAGACAGAAAAGGAATCCGCCGAGACCTGCAAGAAAACCATCCAGTACATAAGCGCGGAACATTGTTTTCTTTACATCAAGTCCCATCATAAGAGCACTCTGTCTGTTTCCGCCAATTGCATACAGTTTACGTCCAAACTTGAAATATTTCAGAAGGATTGCAATGATCAGAACTACAATAATTGCGATCACAACTGTCGGCGGTATGTATGCCGGGATAAATTTTCCTTTTTTGTTTGTGGAACCAAATGGCATGTAGAATCTGTAATTTGCCCATTTCAAAAATAATTCATTCTTAATGGAAATCATATCAGTGCTGATGATTGCTGTCATACCACGTCCGAAGAACATACCTGCAAGTGTTACGATAAATGGCTGGATGCCCATATAAGTTACCAGGAATCCCTGTACGATACCAAAAGCAAGGCCGATCAGAAGTGCTGCAAGTACTGCAACATATGCGCTTACCCCTTTGTTTTCCATAAGGTCTGCCATAACCATGCAGACAAGCGCTGTTACGGAACCAACAGAAATATCAATACCACCTGTGATCATAACGATCGTCAGTCCACAGGAAATTACAAGAAGACCTGCATTGGATACAAAAAGATTCAGAAACATCTGTGGTTTTGCAAAACCTTTATCTGCAAAAATCACCATGCCTGCTGCATACATAACGAAAAACAGGACAATTGTGATCAGCAGCAGAAATCCGGTACTTGTCATTTTCTTTTTCTGTTTCATTATTTCTGACCTCCTTCTGCTGCAACGGAAACTTTTTTGCTTCTGTGGCTTTCTACAAATTTCTTAAATACATCACTCTGTAAAGTAACGATGATAATAACAACAATTGCCTTGTAAACAGGAAGCTGATCGGCTTTTACATTCATTGCATACAGAGTAGTTGTCAGCGCCTGAATCGTATAAGCTCCGATTACAGAACCGATCAGGCTGAATTTACCACCACCAAGGAAGTTGCCACCGAGTGCAACTGCAAGAATGGCATCCATCTCAAGGTTCAGTCCAATGTTATTTGCGTCTGCGGAATAAATACGGCTGGATGCTACGAGACCGGCGATTCCGGCAAGCACACCGCAGATCACATAGGTCAGGAATTTAATCATTGTAGAATTCAGACCAACCAGTCTTGCTGCCTTACCATTGATACCAACACTTTCGATATAAAGTCCGAGAGCTGTTTTTTTCAAAATGAGCGCAACGATCACAACTGTTACGATTGCAAAGAGTACCGGGGTCGGAACCGGGGATTTACCGATATATCCACCTGCCATCTGGAAAGACGGTACACGGATATAAGTGATCTGTCCGTTGGTAACAAGCTGTGCGATACCACGTCCTGCAGTATAAAGGATCAGAGTTGCGACCATCGGCTGAATGTTCAATTTGGCTACCAGCAGACCATTGAATGCGCCGCACAATGCAGACGCAAGAAGTGCTGCAACAACTGCAAGAATAATAGAATTCTGATAAGCTGTTACGGAAGATGCTCCACCTGATAAAATCTGACAGCACACAGCTGCTGCAACCGCCATAACCGCACCAACACTGATATCCTGTCCACCGGATGCCGCCGTAACAAGTGTCATACCAACAGCAAGAATAACAAGTTCTGATGCACGGTTGATAACATCGATAACATATCCATAAAGAACACCATTTCGAATTGTAATATTAAAGAAATCCGGTGTTTTGATCACATTGATCAGAAGTACCGCGATCAGACACACGATAGGAAGAAAAAGTCTCGCATGTGTGATCTTTTTTAATTTACTGTTATTCATTCTTATCGTCACCTCCTGCAATTGCTTTCATGATATTGCTCTGTGAAAGCTCACTTTCTTCCAGTTCGCCTACTTTTTCTCCATCACGGAGAACCGCCATTCTGGAACATGTACGAAGCATTTCTTCTACTTCTGATGAGATAAAGGTTACTGCCATTCCCTGATCTGCCAGATCCAGAACGATTTTCTGGATTTCTGTCTTTGTACCGATATCGATGCCTCGTGTCGGTTCATCCAGAATCAGATATTCTGGATTTGTCAGGAGCCAGCGTCCAAGGATAACTTTCTGCTGGTTACCACCGGAAAGGCTCTTGATCGGAGTTTCACGGCTTGCTGTTTTGATCTGCAGCATATCAATATACTTATCTGCTGCTTCTTCCATCTCCTTACGGCTCATTGGATGGAACATGCCTTTCTTTGCCTGCATTGCAATAATGATATTTTCTCTTACGGAAAGATCTGCGATAATTCCCTCTGCCTTACGGTCTTCCGGAAGGTATGCCATACCAAGTTTCATCGCATCCAGAGGACTGTTAATTTTTACTTCTTTTCCATTTACTTTCAGTGTACCGGAATCTGCTTTGTCCGCACCGTAAATAGAACGAACCAGTTCAGAACGACCGGAGCCGAGAAGTCCGGTAAGTCCGATGACCTCGCCTTTGTTGATCTTAAGATCAAACGGTTTGATCGTTCCTTTATGCCCGATACCTTTTGCTTCGATTACCGGTGTATCTGAGAAGACTTTTTTATCTTTATGGTCTCCCTTGATGTCTGCCAGATCATCAAAATCTTTACCCATCATCTTGGCAACCAGCATAACTCGCGGAAGATCTTTCGTTTCATATTCTCCTACAAGTTCTCCGTTTCGAAGGACTGTGATCCTGTCACAGACTGCATATACCTGTTCAAGGAAATGTGTGACAAAAATAATTCCTACGCCTTCACCACGGAGCCGGCGCATCAGTACAAACAGTTTCTCAACTTCTTCATCATCCAGAGAGGAAGTCGGCTCATCCAGAATCAGTACTTTACATTTCATATCAACAGCACGCGCAATCGCGATCATCTGCTGAATTGCCACAGAACATTCATCCAGCATCTGTGTCGGCGGAACATTGATATTCAGACTTTCCAGAAGCTTTGCAGAACGTGCATTCATTTCCTTCCAGCTGATCATTCCTGCCTTGTTTCGCGGTTCACGGCCAATAAACAGATTTTCCGCAACGGTAAGGTTCGGACAGAGGTTTACCTCCTGATACACGGTACTGATACCATTTGCCTGTGCCTCCTGCGGTGAATGATTGATGATATCTTTATTTTCACCATTCATATGAATGGAACCACTTTCGAATTCATGTACACCGGTCAGAACTTTGATCAGTGTTGATTTTCCGGCTCCGTTTTCTCCCATCAGTGCATGGATCTCACCTTTTCGAAGTGTAAAATCCACATGGGAAAGGGCACGGACACCGGTGAAATTTTTACTTATATCACACATTTCCAAAACAATGTTTTGTTCCATTTTCTTTCCTCCATTCCCTGTTTTCTTTCATTTTTCCCTTTATTTTGCCTGTTTTTGAGCGCAAAAGGGGCGTGGCCCATAAAATCCGTCTGATCTGGATCCTGTTCCACGCCCCGGGCTCATTTCATATAACTATGCTTCAGTTTAATTTCAAGTTATTCAAGATTAGTATGCACGTCCGTCGATGATTTCCTGAGTGATCGGTGTGATGTCATAATCTGTTCCGTCGATTGTAACTTTTGTTACTGTGTCATCAGCTGCAAATGCAACTTCATCTACATATGCCTGTTTGTCAACATCTTCGCCGGCTTCCAGTTTCTTGATGATTTCTTCTACACGTGGTCCGTGAAGTGGGTTACACTCTGTATCACATGTAATCTCACCGGAAAGTGTCTGAGTAAGACCTGCGTTTGTTGTATCAAAGGACATTACAAGGATCTGTCCTTCTTCACCGCCAACTTCATATCCTGCTGCTTTGATCGCATCGATTGCACCGAATGCTTCATTATCGTTCTCGCAGTATACAACATCAATGTCGTCACCGCTCTGTTTCAGGATGGACTCCATAACTTCCTGTCCTTTAGCCTGTGTGAATTCACCGGACTGCTGAGCAAGTGTTGTCCAGTTGTCATGAGCTTCTACAGCTTCATCAAATCCTTCTGTACGTCCGATCTGAGCAGATGCTCCGATAGTTCCCTGAATATCAACGAGGTTGATTTCTTCATCACCGCGGCCTTTTGCTTCAAGATATGCATCCAGCCATGCCATTGCTTTCTGACCTTCAAGTTTGAAGTTTGATCCTACCCATGCGGTATAAAGGCTGTCGTCAGATACATCTACCATACGGTCAACGATGATTACCGGGATTCCTGCATCTTTTGCTTCCTGAAGAACGGTGTCCCAACCGGTCTCGGTTACAGGTGCAAGTACAATATAGTCAACTTCCTGCTGAATGAAGTTACGGATTGCTGTAAGCTGATTTTCCTGTTTCTGCTGTGCATCATCAAAGATCAGCTCATATCCGTTTTCCTCTGAGAAAGTGGATTTCATGGACTCTGTGTTTGCAGTACGCCAGTCAGATTCTGCTCCTACCTGTGAAAAACCAACTGTAATTGTGTCGTCATCCGCTGCCATTACGTTCACTGCGGAAAGTCCTGCGAGCATTGATACTGCCAAGAGTGCTGTCACCATTTTTTTCTTCATTTTGTAATCCTCCCTTTACATTTGTTCGTGTTTTTTAAGATGGTTTTATTATAGCAATTTGATACGAAAACTCCATGGATTATTTTCGGAAAAAAGTTCATACTTTTATTCTCTTATCTGTCATAATTTTAACAAGTTGATTTTTTTACGATTTCGGTTGAATATTTTTTCCAAGGCGGATCTCCACGGTAGTACCAACACCTTCTTCAGATGAAATCGTCATTCCATACCCCGGTCCATAGTACAATGCAATTCGTTCCGCTACTGCCGCAAGCCCGAATCCGGCTCTTTCCCCTGTCTGTATTGATTCCTGTACTTCGTGAAGACGCTCCGGCGTCATTCCCTGCCCGTTATCACTGACTGTAAGAACAATTGCATTCTCTTCTTCCCTTCCGGTGATCGTAATCTTGCCTTTGCCACGCCGGTTCTTGATTCCATGATAAAGAGCATTCTCCGCAAGCGGCTGAATGGAAAGTTTCGGCACCTGTACCCCATCAAGATCCTGCGGAATGGATAATTCAAATTCCAGGATATCTCTGTAGCGGAACTGCTGAATCTCCAGATAACTCAACGTATGCCGTTTCTCTTCCGAAAGAGGAATGATATCATTCCCCTTGGAAAGTGATGTCCGGAAGAAAATCGAAAGACTGGAGATCATCTCCACCGCATCTTCCGTCATACCACCTTCGATCAGCCAGACGATCGTATCCAGTGTATTATATAAGAAATGCGGATTCACCTGCGCCTGAATCAGCTGCAGTTCTGTCAGATGCTGCATTTCCTTCTCCTGACGGACATTCTCCAGAAGTCCGCTGATCCGGTGTGCCATCTTATTGATTCCCTGATCCAGTTCCTCAATCTCCACAATCTCTGCTCTTACCGGAAGAACATCAAAATTTCCTCGTCCGACTTTTTTTACTTTATCCAGCATCTCCGTCACCGGACGGATGATTCCTCCTGTCAGGCGGAATGACCTGCGCATCAGGACACCAAGCGTTGCAAGCAGTAACACTGCCATTCCTGATATCAGGATTTTGACTCTATGCGTCAGACTTGTTTCCACCTGTACCAGATACATGGACTCATTATAAATATAGTTCTGCATTTCCTGCATGATCAGCCCTGTGATAATACGGATATTGCTGTCCATAAATTCCATTCGTCTATCATACTCTTTGATCTCCATCAGCTGGACCATTCGTTTCTTCAGATTATCCAGATAAGCATCCAGACTGTTCAGACATTTTACGCCACTGGCATGGTATGTATTCTGACGCAACTTTTTCATAATCTGCTGCGCATCTTCAACCTGTCCCAGTACATCATCCAGTTCACTGGCTTCCTTTGAACCGATTGCCAGATAATACATTTCCAGATCCAGCTCATCCTTAAAGCTCAGATTGAATTTACTGCTGACAGCCAGATTCTCTGACAGTTTATTATACTGTCCGGCATACTGCCAAAAGATCAGAAGCAAAATAACCAGCAGACACGCCATTGGAATCATCGTGCTAAAAAGCAAACGGTTCATTTTTTTCTCAAGCCCCATCTGCTTTTTTACTTTGGGAGCTACGCCTCTCATGCTTTATCCTCCCGTACTTTACGATAATCGCTCGGTGTCATGCCCTGTGTCTTTTTGAACAGATAGCTGAAATAATGTGCATCCTTATATCCGACTTCTCCTGCAATCTCGCTTGAACGCATGCCCGTACAGCGTAAAAGTTCCTTCGCCTTGTTCATACGAAGAGTAGTCAGATATTCAATAAACGTCTGTCCCATATTCTGACTGAACAATGCACTGAAATGATTGGAACTTACATTTGCCACATTCGCAGCTGTATTAAGCGAAATGTCTTCATCCATATAATGTTCATCAATGAAATCCACTGCTGTCTTCAAAATGCTTCGATTCTTATTTCCGGAATTCTGATCACGTATCTCAATCGCCTGAGAAATCATTTTTTCCGCATATGCAATAGCACTCTCTGTGTTTTTTCCGCTCTCTGCAAGTACTTCCTCTGTATTTTCCGGTTCCATTCCTTCTGTATCGCAACCCAGACCTTTCAGAAAAGTAATCACCGAAAAACGTACATTCAGAATCACATAATTCCTGAATACAAGTGATTCCATCGGTTCCTGCCCAATTGCATAGAAATAGTCCTTTACAAAGTTTTCGGTTTCTTCCTGAAGACCATTGCTTAAAAACTTCTGCAAAATAGCCGGATTCAGTGCATTAACATCTACTTTTTTCAGATAAGCATTATCATTTGTATCTGCCTGACCACTGCGATGCTCCATCATTTCCATCTCATCATAGTAAAGAATATTTTCACCATACAGATATCTCTGGGAAAAAGCTCTGGAGGCTGTATGATAACTTTTCTTTATTTGGCTCAAACGTTCAACCGACTGTCCCACTGCAAGAAACCATTCTCTTTTGCTTTCTTTTCGGTTTAAGATTCCCTGAATTTTTTCCACATATTCTTTTGTTGTTTTTTCTATACTTTCTTTCTGTCCTTTAATCAGGACGCCATAAGAAAAAATATTGCAGCGAAACAGCATTGCCGAAGTATTATCGGAAAAAAAATCTTCCAGCATTTCCAGTGACTCTGCCTCCCACTCGGAATAGCCTTCCTTCTGACCTGAAAAATCCTCCTCGGAATTCATCGTAAAAATCAGGATATTATATGCCTCTGCTACAATATCCAGTCCCAGTTTCTCAGCTTTTTTATACACTTCCATCATATCCATGGAGCCACATACCAGTGCTTCAAAAAAATCCCGGCTGCTGTTCTTCTCATAAGCCTGCATTTCTCTCTGAAATTTCTCGTAGTATTCTTTCTGTGTCTTTTCGTGTTCATAGCGGCTTCGTATCTCGGAAAGACGCTCGATCAACGCATTCTTGGTAATCGGTTTCAGGAGATAGTCCTCCACTCCGATACTGATTGCCTGTTTCGCATAATTAAAATCGTCGTATCCGCTGAGAATTACTATTTTAAGTTCCGGAAGTTCTTTCTTGGCCAGCTTTGCAAGCGTCAGTCCATCCATGAACGGCATTTTGATATCTGTAATCAGAAGATCCGGTTTCTGCCTGATCAGTAATGGAAGTGCCATCTCTCCATCCGCGGCTTCTCCCACAAGTTCAAACCCCAGTTCTTCCCACGGAATCATACGTTTAATGGTCTCTCTTACAATGACTTCATCCTCTGCCAGAAAAATCTTTAACATTGCTCCACCCCTCTTGTTGCTTTTCATTATAAAAAGTCTCTGCTATATACTATACCAGCTTCTTTTTTGTCAGACAAGTTTCTTTTTTGTCGAAATTTTGCAGTACTATTTTTAGAAAAATTTAATACTTCAATCTCTTTGCCGGTGTGGATATGTGTGGTATGATATTGCCAATCTGAAAAAAGATCTGTAAATCCTGATATAAATTTGTTTCATATGGAGATAAATGATGAGTAAAACAGAATTTCTTGATATTTTATATAATCAGCTTTCCGGTCAGATGCCGGAAGGAAGTGTTGCTGCACATGTGCAGTATTATCGCAATTATATCGAAGACGAACTGCAAAAAGGCCGTACCGAAACCGATATTTTAAATGATCTCGGAGATCCCCGCCTGATTGCCCGGACGCTTCTTGATACAGAAGCCGGTGCCGGCAATCCGCAGACCGGAAGCACTTATTCTTCCACATACAGCGAAGGAACTTCCGGTTATAATGAATATGACAGCTCCGATTCCGCCCGGGGACATGTTAAGAAACACAGTTTCAAACTGGATCTTTCCACATGGTACGGCAAGGTTGCTGTCATTTTGATTGCTGCTGTCGTATTACTTCTGCTGGTTACGATTCTCGGTGTCCTGATCCCGGTTATGATCGTTGCCGGTGTAATTATGTACATCGTTTCGCAGTTTCGTAAACGATAGTTTCTTATGCAGTTTTCTTTGTCATAAAGGATACGAATCTTACATGCTGATCCATTTTGTCACCGATCATTCCGATTACTTTTCCCATGGTAAATGCGGCAAGGATCGTACCGATTCCAAGTCCGTCCAGGTGACCGAGGATACTTAAGGTCATCAGTGCAGTTACTGTAAGACAGGTAACATCATATCCGATCTTGATTCTGGAGTATTTTACTTTTGTGATATCTGCCAGTTCTCTCGGGAACAGGTCTGTCGGGATGATCGGCAGACCGCAGCGGTTGGATAGTGCGATTCCGATACAGAGAAGCAGATAACTGATAATGAAATAAATTACCCGGTATCCGATTGCTGTCGGCAGGACATTGATCCACATCTCATGTACATCGAGCATTTCGCTGAATGCAAATCCAACAACAAAACTGAAAAGATACGGTGCAACAAATTTCTTTCGCATGATCATCAGCGATAATACCAGCAGCCCCTGGAAAATGTAAGTCCATGTGCCGAGGGAAACCTTTGTAAATACTTCTGAAAATGCATATGGTACGCTGGAGATTGCAGAGATTCCGGAGCCGGAATACAGCATCAGCACAACGCCCAGACTGTTGATCAGTACTACTACCAATAATGCCAGCTCGCCCCGCAGCACCGGCAGGTTTTGTTTCTTTTGTGTCTCGTATTCTTCTGTCAATTTATAGTTCCTCCATAACTATGATTTTTGCCTTGTCTATCTTAGCACTCTGGTATTCTTTTTTAAAGATACAAAATCTAAAATCTGTAAAAAATGTCGAACGATTCTCTTTGACATACACATAATCACCATTTATAATTCAGAACATATTATTCTAATCTGTTTCTGGATAAAATTCCACTAATCAGCACTTTGACAGTTGAATACAGGGTTTACACTCTCTTTAAAATCACCTATAATAACTGTATCTCATTACAATTATGAAAGGTGGTGTCAGTATGGAGGAAAATCATGATATGAGTGATCAGGAATTAAAAGCTTTGCTTATCGACAAATACACAGACCTGCAACGTATTAAAAGAGCCAACGGTGATACCATAAATGAAGAACTGGAATATCAGATCAAAGTTGCAACAGCCAAATTATCATCTTTCGGAGTTAACGTAGAAGACCTGACTTTATAGTAGCAAAAGAGTGTAAATCCTGTACTGAACTGTCAGGGTTTACACTCTTTGTTCTATCTGTTCATTTCAAAATTATGCTTCGTATCCTTATGTTGCTTTATAATCAGTTCTACTTCGTTTTTATCTGATACACCCATATCTCCTGCAACTGTAGTTTTTAAAGCAGCTGTAGCATTTCCATATTCTACCGCTTTCATGATACTTCCCTCTTCGCTGAGCATTCCGTACAAAGCACCTGCAATGTAGCAGTCTCCGCTTCCTATCCTGTCAACTACATTTATGTTTTCATAGGGAAGTTCTTCATAAAACTGGTCTTTTTTCACATCATATATCTTTGAGCTGAAACTATGACACTTAGGACTATGTACCACACGCTGCGTTGAGCATACCATTGTCAGCGGATACTCCTGACCAAAACTTCTCATGATTTCTTCCAGACTTCCTTCTTTCAAAAAAGTCAGCCGGGCAGTATCTTCTGAACAGAAAAAGTAATCCACCATTGGAAGTATTTCTTACATTGATAAATGTTTTTTACACTGACATATCCGGTTTTTGATTTAGAATGCCGAAGATGTGTAAAGGACAGCTGTTTCCCATTTTTACAAATATAAGAGTCACTTTCTTCATCGTAATCCATATTTTCTATACGACCGATGTCATTTTTATATTTTCTCTTTTTTGATATTTCATAATTCGATGGTTTAATAAATGCCAACTGTTGATTTGTATCTAAGAACACATAATTCTCTTCGCTTTCATATCCGGCATCTGCAATGATTTTTTGATACTTGAACGCCAGATATTCTTCTGTTTCCTTTAAGAAGGGAATTAAGGTGGTAGTATCTGCAAGATGAGGTCCGATTGTCAGCCATACAATGTATTCAGAATCAACTCCATACTGTAAATTAAATGCTGGCTTTAACTGTCCGTTTCCCATTGCATCTTCTTTCATCCGCATAAAGGTTGCATCCGGATCTGTTTTAGAATAACTGTTCCTTTTTCCACAAATATGCAGTTTTTTTGTATATCCTTTTAAACGCTCCAGATAGTCTTCTAATGTTTCGATACTCTTTTGCAACTGAGTTTTTCGTTTCCCAATACCATGTACAAATACAATGTTTTCTTCCTGTTTTAATGCGTACAGCTTTTTACGCAGCCGCTTTACATGTTTCATTTTAACAATATCACCGTAAACAATCCGAATACCGTAAAGCTGCTCACATTCTGCAATAAGATCGGCGATTTTAATCAGCAACTTCGCCTGATTTTTTGTTACCGCCTTTTTCCATACAAATGTATATTTATTGGCGCAGGCTTCGATTTTTGTACCGTCTATAAAAATCGTTTCTCCTGAAATTTCTCCAAGTTCGTAAAGGAGATTAGACATTTCAGCAAAAATTTGTTTCGCACACGGAGCAAAATGAATACTGCGGAAACGGGCAAAAGTGGCATGGTCAGGGACTGGTTTTTCCTCTAAAAGATACATGAAATTAATATCACACCCAACAGTCATATCATTCTGCCTCCAAGCGCTCCTGAAGAATCAGTTTTGGCTGGATGATTATGTTCTTCTGCACTTCTTTTCCATCGAGAATGTTTCTTGCAGTTTCATAGGACAGAGCGCCAAAATCCGGTGTTTGGATCGTAGCATCGAGGATTCCTCTATCCAGCAGACTTAACCCTGCGCTTTCGCCCTCAAACCCGTCCACACCAATCAGATGGACTGTACCAGCAATCCTGTACTGCTGGCATGCCTGGTATGCGCCATATGCCATATCATCATTAAATGCAAATACAATATCCGCAAAATCATGGGTGATCAGATAATCTTTCATTCTCAGTTCTGCACGGTCACGGAGCCAGTCACCATAATAATAAGTTAAGTCTTTCTCCGGTATGTTTTCTCTGACCGACTCCTGAAAACCTGCAAGTCTCTGACTTGAAACCGGAGAATCTTTTACCCCCTGAAAGATCACAACCTTCTGGTCTTTTTCATACAGATTATCAATAATATATTCTCCGGCAAGCCTTCCGATCTTTTTGTCATCTGACTGGATCAGACAAGTATAGTCTTCTGTTCCTGATGCAACTCCTGCCAAAACTACCGGGATTTTCCCATAAGCAGCAGACAGAACCGGATTCAAGCGGTCACTTCCGTCAGGAGATACGATAAGAAGATCGATCCCGCAGTTCATCAGGGTCTGAATATCCTGTATCTGTTTTTCCGGATTTCCCGCCGCATCACGAAATATTACATTTACTTCGTCGTCTTCCGAAACTTTCTGCGTCAGAACATCAACAAAATTATTAAGCCATGGTTCCATGACATTCGGGAGACTGACTCCGACCAGATACTGATAGCCATCTGTATATATTTCTTCTTTTTCCCATTGCCGTCCTCTGTAAAGTATAAGGACTGCCGCAGCTGCCAGTACAGCTGTCAGAATTATCCATTTCTTTTTCATATTTATAATCCGTTTCTGTCCAGTATGTTCTTACGGAATTCAGAAGGCGACATTCCCTGACAGTTTTTGAACGCTGCAGAAAAATAATGCTGGTTACTGTAGCCTACTTTTTCCGCGATCTGGTTAATTGACAATTCCCGGTCTCCCATAAGCCGCACTGCCTGACTGATCCTCAGTCTCGTAAGGAAATCCTTAAAAGATATTCCAAGTTCCTGTTTCATGATCCTGCTTATATATGAAGAATTGCAGCCTACTGCATGCGCCACCTGTCCAAGATCCAGATTTCTGTCCTGATAATTGGCATATATGTATTTCCGTGCCTCCTGTACGACAGGTCTGCATTCCAGCGTCTTCTGCACTTCTTTGCGCATCTGTCGGCATATATCCGGAAGCGTCTCAAAGGTACATTCTTTCGTTATAACGATGCATCTTCCACCTGCTTTTTCTTCTGTCTGACTCTGAAGTTTCCGGCAGAATTCCTCCGGATCTTCCGGCATCTTTTCCATTATGACAGCCGCATCTTCATATCTGCTGGAAAATACACCAATCGTATTATACGGTTTCATAAGTTCCCTGAGTATATTTTCAAACGTAATCTTATATACTTCTTCCGTGACAGTACCTTTATCTATTTTTTTATCATAACCGGACTGCACGGAGGCCAGTATGAGGACCATTGTTTCCGGGAAATGCATTTCAAGAAATACCGCCTGTTCTTCCCATTCTGACCTGGACAGTTTTTCCTCCATCCAGTCATTAAAAAACACATCACGAAGATAATCTTTATTCTGAACAACCTGCTGTTTTACCAATTCAATGAATTTTTCAGATTTTTGTTTCTTTTTTATTTCTTCGATCACTTTCATTACGGCACTCCTAAGTTCTTCCTCAGCGATCGGTTTCAGGAGATATTCTGACACTCCCAGCCTTATCGCCTGTTTTGCATAGGAAAATTCATTAAAACCTGATATCACGATCACCGGACAGTCTCTGTTGATCTTCCGCAACTCCTCCAGAAACTGGATTCCGCTCAGTTTCGGCATACATATGTCTACCAGACAGAAATCAGGCTGAAACTGTCTCACTTTTTCGAGTGCGTCCATTCCGTTCCGTGCCTCTGCGCAGACCGTGATCGAAAGTTCCATTTCTTCTAATACACTTTTCAGACCCTGCCTGATTTTCGGCTCATCATCTGCGATCAAAACTTTCCACATAATTCCTCTTTCTGTAACCGTTTCAGTCTGACAACTGCCACGGTACCTCCTCC